>NZ_JBXXZH010000137.1:0-25044 GCF_059640475.1 Calothrix sp. CBUCES-K 9914 | reverse complement strand
TTTAGGGCGCATTCACCCAGCTAGTGCCTGCTCCAGCAGTTCTTAAATCTGGCGAAGGTATTGATTTATGGAAGCTTATTTAATGCAGCGTGGAAAGCGTGATAAATTTACAGACCAAGAATTTTTCGACGCTTGTAATCGTTTGTCCTTAATGGTCAGTCACGGTAATATTACGGTACTATTAGCAAAATTATATGCCGAGCAGTTAATTGCTAATGTTGAAAACCAAATTGTGTATCATATTCCGCAAACAATACCCAATTTGATGCTAGGGTATCTCAACGAATTAAACCGCGATGTCGCTAGTGATAAATTAGACGATAGAATTATACATCAAGATACAAAAGCTATAGCTTGGGAATGTTTACAGCGTAATTACCAACCAGGAACGACTTCACGCGCGGATGCTGTAACTGCTTTATCAAGTATAAACCCTCTGGATGTAGACAGGCGCCTCGACTACCTCGAAAATCGTCTACATCTAATTCAAACCGTTGGTTCTGCAAAAGATAAAATCAGGTTTTGTCTCGACCCATTAGCTGAGTACTTAGCTGGTTTGTATGTTGTGGAGATATATGGAAACAACGATGGTAAATGGCGTTCAGGTTTTTTGAAAAAAGCTGATGATTTGGTTAAAGCGTTGGGACAAGATACAATTAAAGGGTTTTTACTGGCAGTTTCTGATTGTTACATGTCGCAAATTATAGGCGCCAAACCTTCTGATTTTGTAATAGTTAGATTAAGTAAGCTTACTGGAGTAGTAAATGTAATGCAGTCAGTGGCGCCGTAGGTAGGGCTATGCCTCACATACATCTGTATTCTATAAACATCATTTAAGCAACAGCATAACCAGTATATTGCCTAACATCAGGATGGTGAAATGCTAAAACAATTTTATTTTTAGGTACACCAGCAGCTACTAAATCATCGGTAATTCCATCCTCAATTCCATCTCGATAAATCCAAATTTTTTCATTCTTAATAATCACATCAACTACACATCCATGAATTCGCAAATCCTTATCCCAACCATAAATCATCAACAAATAATGATTTCTATCTTGGCTAATAACAATTTCAGATTCAATCTCACCATATGAGTAAGGAATATCAGCATGATGCTTCAAAATTTTATAAATATTTTCTCGGAAAAATTCTAATGTATCCATTGAGTAATCTCCTTGCTTTCAGGGTCAAACACGATTAATCTAACTACAGTTCGTCTCAATAGTAATTGACGTATCGTGATAAATATCTCTGGCAGGCATTCATAACTCCTACTGCTGCAAGCCTATAAATATTATCAGTACTTATGTATGCTTAAGCTTTAGTTTAATAAAAATTAGCATAATCGTCCGTACACAGGTTATGGTGTAGCATAGTGTTTAATTTTTAGAAAGTTACAAAATAATGGGATGAACTTGATAAGCTCATCCCATATATATATTAGTTATAAGTTTGGTAATTCGTATGGTGGGCAGTGCCCACCCTACTTTGTTTCAGGGTTGCTATTTACAGTTTTGCAGCAGCAGATTCTAGAATAGTTTTAAGTTGCTTTCTAATTACTTGTTCAGTTTGGGCAACTGTGGCGCCTGCTTTTGCTGCTTTATCATCTGCTTGTGCGTGGTATTCGTCAACAGGAGATGGTTCGCCTGTTTCCATTTTTGCTTTTGTAGCTCTGTATGAAGTTTGTGCAGTTTCCCAGCGTTGCTTAACTTGGGTGTAACGGTCTCCATATTGTTCTGTTAGTTTACCATCCCAGGTAGATAATAGTTCTTTGAGCGAGACATAATCTTTTTGAAGGCTTGTAGATAATTTGCCTCTCAAAGCGTTGAAGGCTGATAGTAGTAAAGCAATTATACGATTACGAGGTGCTTTTTGCTGGCTTTCTACTGCAACTAGGGCGCCGTCTACTGCTTCAAAAATTTGTTGTTCACCAATAGTTTGACTGTTGGTAGCTTGCTTATCTTTTACACCTGCAATGGCGCCTTCCATTGCTGCCATTGCTTCATCTTTAGCTTGCTGACCTTTAGTTTTAAAATTCTCTATAACTGCTGTAACAGCATCTTTGGCAATATCGCGAATTTCTCCAGAACCACCTTTGATTTCATTTACAGCTTCATTAACTGCGGCTTTAACGATATCGCGAACTCTTTGAGTTCTGGCGCCGCCTGTTTCTTTTACTTGTGCTAAATCTTGAGCAATACGTTCTTTAATTGTAGACATAATATGTTCCTCCTGATTTAAGTATTTGTATGTATTAAGATATACACAGATAATTTAGAAAAATAAGTTAGCTGGTTAGTTTACAGTCACAGCTTCAACGTCAATTACATTATTGTTCACTTTTACTGTATCTACTTGAGCATAATTATCACGCTTCTTGCGGTTTTGAAGTTGCTCCATAACAATTTGGGAAACTTCCGCAATTAAAAACGTAGCAATTACACCATCATCAAGAAGTCCCAAAACTGGTATAGCATCTGGTACTACATCAATTGGACTAATAAAGTAAAATAACGCCGCAGCAATAGCAGCCCATCTATATTTAGGATTACGTAACGCTTTACGAATACCGTTTTGCAAAACCTGTGTAAAAAACTTTTTTCTCATTTGTGGTTCCTTGACCTCACAAATTTATATTGACAGATATATCTCAAAAAATCTGGTGTAGATAACCATCAATAAATTCGTAAAAACACACCGTCCACTTTTTGTAGTGCCAACCGTACATATTGTGTAGTATCTTGTGACATCTTGTGGAGCAGGCATCCGAAGCTGCCCCTATATAAAACGCCTCTCATGGTAGTTAGAGTAGTCCAAAAAATAAATTATCCCGTAGGATAGGCGTCTCGCCTGTCCGTTAAATACCGTAGGACAGGCAAGATGCCTATCCTACAATATTTCTGCGATATTTTTAATTGGAACACTTTTGATCCCCTATTATTACAAATCCCCAAATCATCGGGAGGTTGCGGGGCTAAAAGTCTTACTACGCGCGTATAACAGTAATAGAACGTTTGTTTTTTGTAGTTGTAATTTGTGTTGATAGACGTTCTTCTAAAGGTGGTATCTTCGCGCGCCGATCAAAAATCAATAACCAACCAGAATCTGCTTCTATACGGGCTAAGTAATAGTCTATTTGTTCAAGACCCTCAGATAATGGGTCTTTTATTTTATCGCGCCAAACTTTTACTTCAATTCCTAATGTTACTGAACCGTATTTTAAACATAAGTCCATGCGACCGCTTCCAATTGCGTATTCGCGTTCTAGAGTTCCCCCTCCATTAATGACGCGATGTAAAAATGCCATTAGTACTAGATGGGGTGCTATTTCATGGTATACAGTGCTACCTAGTAATGGTTCGCCATGCTGACGCCAGAATTTTAAAAATGCTTGCAATAGGGCATCAGCGTCTAATTTGCCTTCTTGCGTTAACCAAGTAGGTGCAATTTTAGGCAATGAAGCCATTGGTGTTACTGTTAATACTCTAGGTAAGACTTCGCGGTAAATGGGATTTGCAATTGTTAAACCGCCTTGTGGATCCATTTTACATAAACCTAGGTCGAGAACAAACTGGATATCATCCGCAGGAACATTTCCTAATTCCAGCCCTGCTAGCATTGGTTCGATAATTGCTCTTATTCTTGGTTCTCGAAGCCTTTCTGCAAGCGAGTCGAGGTGAGTATCTTGACGCGCGATTAGTATTTCCTTAGCTTTTAAAATATGTTCATCTGTAATTTCAACCGAAGTATCCTTTACCATCTTTTCTACAACTTCTTTAGCAAGCGCGTTTACTAACCAAGGTTGTCCCTGAGTTAAATTAAACGCAGTATCGATAGCAACGGGAGTGAAAACTTGCTCTGTCTCTAATGTATGTTGCTGGTATAATTCTTGCACCTCAGATGCATTAAAATCTCTTAATATTATTGAGCTAACTTTAATATTAAATGGACTCGACGTATTTAATCGTTCACTTCCACCAGATGCAACTTTGTAATCACGCACATCTCGTAAACCAATTAATCCTACAGATAACGGAAAATGTGTGGGACGGTCAGAATAGCCATCTCGTAGCTGCCGTAACAGAGAAATCAACGCTTGATCTTGTAGCGAGTCTATTTCATCTATAAATAACACTAAAGGTTTTGGAGATGCTTGTGCCCAAGCTTGTAAAGCAGCTTGAATTCTTCGCCCAGGAGGAGCTTCATCCCAAGCGGGGGGTTGTAACTCAGAGGGTAAATGAAACTTGGCACGCGCGCGCCAAGAGTCTAAAATCGCTAGTTCTGCGGCGCCTGGATCATGACTATAAGGCGCCCCCACTTCTGCAGATACCATGATTGCTGTGTAGCTTCCACTACTCGTTAGTTCCTTGGCTAGCGCTAGCATTGCAGTAGTCTTACCAGTTTGGCGAGGCGCATGAATTACGAAATAGCTACGTTGTTCAATCAACCGCTTTAAGTCTGGCAATCGACTGGTTGGCGACAACATGTAGTTAGTATCAGCTTGGCAGGGACCTGCGGTATTAAACCAACGAGACATGCAAAATCAATATTTGGTGGGCGCGAGCTTGATTGCTATAAGTGTAGCTCATAAGTGAGTTACATAGCCCGAAGTGAAAGTTTACAAATCTTACCTAAAACCTAACCCCCATTCTAGTACAATACAACTAACTTAAAAAATTAAATTTATTAATGTTTAACGAGCCTGTAGAACTTGTACTGACTGATTTAGCACAAGGATTACTTGCGTTTTCCTCCTTCACTTGGCGCCACGCTAGCCTTTTCTTGTGCTGTATGCTTGGATGAACAGGGTCATTCTCAAAGTGTTGACATTACAGTCAGCGGAGAATTTAGTGCTAAATTGAAACTGCGATGGCAAGCCGTTACATTAAAAATGTTACGTTGCTGGCGGCTGACTTACAAAGAGAGGTAAGCAAACAAAATAGACTGGCTATAATTATATCAGAATTAAAATTGATTCATGGCTGCTCAAGACTTATTTCATAATACAGTTAGAACAGCCTCGATAAAGATGGGTGGATAATTGCTGATGAACATCTATTTATTCAAGTTGAAGATGTTGATTTTTACATAGACTTAGCAGCAGAGAAAATTTTAGCTGCTGAAAAAACTGGTCAAAAAATAGCAGTAGAGATAAAATCTTTTTTAGGAGCCTCAGATGTAACTGAGTTTCACCTAGCACTAGGTCAATTTCTTAAGTATCGTTCAGCATTGAGATTGACAGAGCCAGATCGTACTTTGTATTTAGCAGTTCCGGAAGATGTATACGATGAGTTTTTTAGGCGTAAATTTATTCAAAGAGCTATTGAAGAATATCAACTGAAATTATTAATTTTTAACCCAGAGAGTGAGGAGATTATTAGATGGAAAAACTAAATTACCCAGCAGTAGTACAAACAATTCTTAAAAGTCACGGGAAAAATCGCTTAAATAATCAGACGGAAGTACAATTAATATTTGATATGGAGCGAGATCGCTATCAAGTTCTTAATATTGGTTGGCAACGTTTAACAAGAGTATTTGGTTGTATCATCTACGTGGAAGTTAAAGATGGCAAAATTTGGATCGAGCGGGATGGTACAGAAATTGGAGTTGCTAATGAATTAGTAGAAGCTGGAATTCCCAAACAAGATATAGTTCTAGCGTTTAAGGCTCCCTATAAACGGAAATTTACTGAGTTTGCTGTTGGTTAAAGTGGTACTACTTATTGCTGCAACAGCTAAAGCTTAGATGAACAGGAAATTGCGTGCATCTTGTTCTGAAAAAGGTGAACCATCTGGTTTCTTAATTTCATGCCAACGGTTGCCATCACCCAATTTTTGCTGGGCAATGTTAAAAAGCGTGTCTCCAGGTTGGATGGTGTAGGAACTATAGTTCTTCAATAGAAAGTATAGGCTTCCTCATACCATATCTTTTTTCCTCACCCAGTTTTGCATATAGTTCCTTGTCATATACTTTAAATTTATCTTCATCCCATAACTCAATTGAGGTACACTTTAAGAAAAAATGAGATGATGGTTCTTTAATAATTAGAGTTTCCTCTTCATTTAAGATTGTCATTTTATCTACACTAATATTTAGATGATTATCACACTCGAAAAAGTGGCAGTTGTAAAAAGCTAAGAAAAATTTTTCTTGCTTTTGATTTAGATTGACCTCTAAAAATAATAAATTATCCCATCTATCATATCGAAATAAACTTGCTGTACTAGTCGCTAATGATGGGAATTTATCGGTAAAATTGATTTCAACTATATCCATTTACAACTAAACTTCAAAGTAATATCTCTACTATTATATGCTTTAATCAAGCTCAATGGCTTTTTCAAATAAATCGCACTCGGATGAAAATCTAACTTTTTATTACGTCTTGACCGTTGATGATTTCAATTACGCTGAATAGAGGGCACATTACTTCAAAATTATTTTGGTCATAGAATTTGTATAGAGTTCGACAACTACCTATTTCCTCTTTTGAATTAGTCTCAATTCTCAAGCCTTGAAAAATCCATTCTCTATGAGTCTTTACATAAGTAACATGTGCAAATTTTATCAAAAAGTATCTACTATTTTTTTCAAAAAGTATATATAGTTCACGAAAGCTAGGGCTGTAAGCAAATAAAGTAGCTTTTAAGTTAATAAAGTAATTTGTAATTGATTGAAATTTTTCTACTTGATTGTTTGTGTCAATATCCGAGTACATCGCGCGTCAACTCCTTTAATTGATTTCGAGCAAGTCGAACTAATGCATTATATCTAATTTGGTCGATATACTTGATCGTGTGGTCTTATTGTTCCTCCTCGTTCGTAAAAGATCGTTTTATTAAATAAATCGTCATTGCTTATAATTTGATGGTACTCCCAATTTGTTATATTGTTGGTATCTTTGTCCCAAAAAGTTAGTTTGTTAGTTGTTAGACCTATTGAGCTTCTATCACTGAGAAAGTTTTGATAACGTTCTTCTCTTGAATCCATCCAGGTTAAAATGAATTTCATTCGCATTTCTCATTTTACTTAAGATAACATCTCCCATGAATCCTGCATCATCCGTCATAATAACCATGTCCCACTCAGCCCATTGATCGTAGTAGGGAGCGTCTACATACCTAGAAAACTTGTCAAGTAACTCAGGGTTTCGATGTCCATCAAATCCACCCCCTAATCCAAGAGAAATTTTACTAATACCTTTACCTCCAAAATGTATTTAGTATCAGGCGCCCCCTGAACGGTTACTTATTGCCAGCCTTCAAGGTAACATAATCTATCTCTCTATACTTGACCTACAAGTCATTCTTTTTACTACAGAGGCATAGAGTCAATATAGAAAAGAATTAGTGCAACCCTTCAAAATTAAGGCATTTGTTCAACATCAATGTCAGTACCAGGTCTAACTTCTAATAAACGAGCGCTACGATTTATTTTATGATGTCTATGTTTTATACCCGGCGCCACTACAGGATTTTCTGATGTGGTTGGTACTTACTGATTATTTGAGGCACATTGAACAGAGGGAATTCCGTTTTAAAAAACCGTCCTGACTTAACATTAGAACAGTTAATCAGGACAAAAAATCTGATGAATACTAATGTTCGTGGTTGTTTGGTGTCAGGTTACGAACCTTTGATTGCAACAATCGAACTTCCTGACCCAGGAGATTGCCATATCTTGGCAGCAGCTATCCACGCTCAAGCTAGTATCATAGTTACTTTTAACCTAAGTGATTTTCCGTCTCAGGCATTGAAACCTTATGGTGTTGAAGCAGTTCATCCAGATGAATTTGTTCAAAGGCTGATGGAGCTTAATTTAGAAGCAGTTTGTAAAGCAGCCCAAAGCCAACGTCAGACTCTTAAAAATCCACCAAAGACAACTGATGAGTATCTTGAAACCCTATTAAAATCTGGACTCAAACAAACAGTAGAAGTAATGCGCTTTGTGCGGAAATTTAGAATAAATTTGTTCTTATCGATAATTCTTATACCTCTAAAGGTCTTATAAAATAGAGCATGGTGTGGCGTAATATATTTTTATAAAGGTGTAAAATGATGGGATGAGCCTGAAAAGCACATCCCATAAAGATATTAATTAAGGTATTAATGCCAGAGGAGAAGGCAATCTTTAACGAGGATTAGGAACAAAATCAAAGTCGTGGCCAGAGCGCTTACCTGGTTGAATTTGCACTAGTTGACTTTTCATTGCTTTGCGATCTCCAGATGCCAAAAATTCGACTTTTTCAGTTGCCCCATCTGCAGTGAATTTTTCTGAACTTAACATTTCCGCAACTCCTGTACGGGAAGGTTTTTGCTGGAGTGCGGTAATTAGCGCTCTAGTAGCATCGTAGGACATTGCAGTTCGCCAGTTAATGTCTCCTCTCCACAGTTCCTGAGATTTTTGCACAAATTCGGTCTGACGATATAAACCAATGTGCCAAGGAACTGCTATATTTATATTACTGATAGGTATTTTTGTATCTTGAAACTTTTTCCACTCTGCTAAAGTTTTTGGCGTGTAGACATCATCACCTGCTAACAATTGATATTTTTCACCGCTATGTTTTACCACTTCAAGAGCATTGTCTAACGTTGTGGTATCTGCAAGCAAGACTAAAACGGATACTTGAGATTTAAGTCCTTTGATAAGTTTTTCAGCATTAAAGTCAGGTTTAGATAAGTCATATGAATCAGAAGGAACATTTTTGATAAACTCATTTTTCAGTGATTTACTGTACTCGCTTTTTTCGTTATAAAATACTACTGCCTCCTTCTGGTTAAGTTTGTTGAGCATATAATCTGCTAATGTAGTAGCAGCTTCTTTATCACTGGGAACGGTACGAAAAACATATTTATTCCCAAAGCCGAAGCCAAAGATGTTTTTTTGACCAAAATCTGACAAATTTACGGACGTACTAACAGGAGAAATTGTAGGTAATTCTTTGTTTTTATAAATTTCTCCTGCTGCTAAAGTAATGCCACTAGCATAGTGTCCTACTACTCCTAATATTTCAGGATTATCACCTAATTCTGTAGCGATTTTTTTGGCAATTTCCGGGTCGTTTTCATCATCGGCAATTATTACTTTTAAAGGTACACCTTTAATACCCCTTGTTATCGAATTGTTAATTTGATCTTGAGCTTGAGCAACACCCCGTAACATTTCCAAAGCACCATTGACATCATTTTTAACTTTGCTTCCTAGAGGAGCGGATACGGCTATTGTGTAAGATTTTTGATTGCCAATGCGAGCATTATTCAAGTAAATCAGCGCTTCTGGGTCATTAGGTTTTTGCTGTAGAGAATTTGTGAGATATTGAACAGCACTTTTGAAATCGCCATTATTAAACGCTTAAATTCCATCTAATTTGTCAGGATTGCTAACTTCTCTGACAAGAATTTTTTCGCCTCGACTCAAGTTTTCTGTGCCAATAGGGATAGGCACATTGCTACAAAGTTGGCGATCGCTTTGGTCAACATCGGCGTTATTTTGCAAGTAGCCATGTACCAACCTGCAAATTTCCACTAGCAAATCGTCTGTAGTACCAACTCGCCATAAGCTTACAGTACCTTGATTTGCACCAATTGCTAAATACTTCCCATCAAAGCTGAAATCAGCACTAGAAACATCTTTTGATTCACTTGAAAATTGCTGAATCCGTTCGCCTGATAAAGTGTCCCATAGTTTTAGTGTGCTTTTAATAGTAGCTGTTTTGCCAATTGTAGCTATTTGCTTACTATCAGCACTGAAAATTATGCGAGAAATATTATTTTGGTCAGTTTTGATGGCGCGTATTTCATTACCAAAAGTATCCCATAATCTTAGTGTCCCATCTGCCCCAGCAGTTGCTAACTGTTCTCCGTCGCGACTAAAAGTCATGCTAGTAATTTTCTCCTGTTGGGTTTGAAATTCATCCTGTTGCTTATTCAAGGAGGATGTATTCCAAATTTTGACCCTACCTTTATTTCCAGCGATAACCAGTAATTTGCCATTAGGACTTAGCAGTATGCTAGAAATGTTTTCGTCTGATTTATTTTTTTCTGGTGGTAATGTTTGTAAAAGATTATCCTTAATTTTCCATAAATTAACGGTGTCATTTTCTCCTTTGAAAGCAAGCCAATTAACATCATTGCTAAAAGATACAGATTTAATAGTATTTTTCTGTTGAGGTAGTTCACTCAGTTTTTTACCAGAAATATCCCATAAGCTGACAGTATTATCTGTAGTAATAATTGCCAATTTCTGCCTGTCAGGACTAAAAAAGACCTTAGATGTGCGAATTTGCAGATTTTCTTGGAACTGGTAAAGTTCTGTGTTGCTTATATCCCTAATTCTGACAGAGCCATCATCTAAGACATTCCAAAGTTGAATTTTGTTATTTTGATTAACAGTAGCCAATATTTTGCTATCTGAATCAAATGCTAAGTTATTAACACTTGTTTCTCCTATGGAAAATTGCATGGGTTGGTTGTTAGAAATATTCCATACTCTAACAGTACCATCCTGTCCGCCAGTAACAAGTTCTTTCCCATCCCAAGGATTAAAAGCAATACTGCTAATAACCTGTTGGTATGTCTTAAATCCATTTAGGAAGTTGACTTGAATATTTTTTTGAGGGTTTAAACGTGAAATACTCCATATGTTGAGTATGTCATTGTCTTCAGCAGTCGCGATTTGCTTACCATCTGGACTGAAAGCTATATTAGAAACTTTTTTTGGGCGTGTGTTAAATTGACCTACTTGTTGACCAGAAGTGTCCCAAAACCAAACTTGGCCATTTTGAGTTCCAGTCGCAAGTAACTGACCATCGGGGCTAAAAGCTACACTTTCAAAAATATTTTCTTTTGTATGCTTTCCATCTTTTACTTCTAATAGATTCAATTTATTATTTGCAATGTTAAGTAACCTGACAAAACCACTTTTATCTACAATAGCTGCTTGCTTACCATTAGGGCTAAAAGCAATACTTTTGATCTTGATCTTTTCCAAATTAGTTTTGAGTGGACTTCGAGTGTTATTACCTAAATTATCTAGCCACTGAATTTTCCCACTTTCTGTAATTGTAGCTATAGATTTTCCATCTTTACTGAAGGAGACAGTTGTTAAATTATTTTCATCTGTTACGAAGCGAGCAACAGAATTACCAAACATATCCCATAATCTAACTGTATTGTTGCCAACGAGAGTAGCTAGTTGTTTACCATCAAGACTAAATGCCAAGCTCTTAAGTTGAGTATCAGGAAGAAACCCCTCCAACGGTTGAATCGGAGTGCTTTGTTTACCTGAAGAATCCCATATTTTAAGGATAGAATCTTCACCAATAGTTGCTAATTTCTGTCCATCGCGATTATACGCAACATTATATATAACTTTTTGTGGTGTAGAGAAAGAATTATTTTGTTGAACATCTTTAATTTTTGTTACCTGACCTTGACTGTTTTGCTCAGTCTCAATTTTCCACTGCTGAACATTGCTGTCTTTTCCAACGGTTGCTAATTGTTTGTCATCAGGGCTAAAAGCTACACGTTGAATATCTTTTTGGTTAGTTTCAATGTCATAGAGCTTTTTACCAGAGGTATTCCATAGCGTTACGCGGTCATTTTCAAAAGTAGCCATTAAGTTACCTTTAGAACTGAAAGCAACACTAAGCGTATTTATTTTTTGAAGTTCTTCATTATTGATTGGACTATAACTCACGTTACATTTTTCGTTTTTAATGCGAAAATTTGTATAATCAATATTCCACATTTTGATACTGAAAAGTTTATTGAATCCATCTGGATTATTGAAAAGCACCGCCAAAAACTGACCATTAGGACTTAACACTACTCTATAAATAGATTTCTGCTCTAAGTTGGGTATAGAGAGATTTACACCCGAAGAAAAATCTACTTTTCCGTTTTCTTGTATATTCCATAGCTTAATTTTATCTTTATTCCCGAAGTTGACCAGTTTTAAATTATTTTTGAGTTTACCTACAACGCAGTAATTATTTTCACCATAATTAACAAACCCTAATCGATAGCCAGAGTCACCTGGAAACTGCTCAATTTGTTCAACTTTATCACCATCTGTTTTCCAGACTCTGATAGTATTTTTATCTCCAACAGTAGCTAAAATATCTTGATTGGGATGAAATGCCATACCATAGACACCAGCTCGGTCTAGCTGTAGTCGGTTACGTTCTCTAACACGATAGAAAACTTTTTGTAATGTAGCTTTTACTCGTGCTTGATGTTGCATTAGTTCTGTATCTTGCTGGAACAACTTAAAGAAGAGCCAATTATCAAAAGTTTCTCCTTTGAGAGGTTTTCCTGCACGTAAAATTTGACGTACAGATTCTAAATCGCGATTTGTTCCTAAACTTGATTCGGCACTTTGTCGGGAGGCATTAATTCGACCTAATTGCGCCTCTCTCTGTCCAATAACAGCGCTGTACGTTAGCCAACTCAAACCAAAAATAATGCCGATTGTAAGGAATCTAAACCAATTGGTATCGATGCGCTGCCATATAATACTGCGCCAAACAAAATTGGCTTCCAGTTCGTTAAACCAATCTTTTCCAGATTTTAGCTGCTTATCTAAAACATCAAGATAGGGGTCGTTATGCCAAAGAAATTGTTTTGGTTTTATTGTATTATTTCCTTTCTCATTTTCTTGACGTTTCCATAACTGCAAAACTAGATTTTTAGTTTGCTCTAACAGAATTTCTCCAGAATAAATTCTTCGCGCTATCCAATCTAATCCTGGTTCTGCACTTATAATAATTTTTGTTGCACGGCTAATAATTAAACGTTGTTTTTGTTGTTTTTGTTCTTGTTGTTTTTGTTCTTGTTGTTTTTGTTCTTGCCAATCTTCTGCTTGAGATGTTAATCGACGTTGCAAAGCTAAATCTTCTGGGTTTTGCCACTCCTGTAGTTTTTGCCATCTTGTTACTAGAGCATCATGGGCTGGCTCTACGTATTGTGTCTCGTTGCCTTTAGTATCTTTATCTTTATATGTAACTAGCAGACGTGCGTCAGTAAAAGTTTTGATAACGTCCTGTACTTTTTCGTTTCTGACTTGAGGGTAATTTAACTCGGACATTGGTACTCGACGACGCGCAAGGTTACCACCACCAAATGTTACCATCCGCAGCATGACATTTTTGATAATTTGTTCTATTTTTTCTTTGTCAGTGGGATTTGGAGATTTAGACACTAGGTCATTGTATACTTTGTCAGCCCGATGTGAAAGAGCCACGCTAACTCCACCTAGTTCTTTATAGTCTTCGTTTTTTGTTATAGCTCTGTCAATATTTTCACCTCTTTCTTGGGCCTTTTCTTGCCGCTGTAAATATTTTAAGTAGAGTTCGCTCAATGCAAAAGATAAAAGCGGTAAACCACCAAGTGTATTATAGACTTCATTTATCAAATCATCTATTAAGCTGTGGGGTTTAAAATAAAATACTCGTTTTTCTGCTGGTTTTTCAATTGCTTCTCGCAGTTCCTCCCGTGACATCATAGGTATATTAAATACTATTTCTTTCCATTTTATTTCCGAGAAATTCTCTGGTAAATACTTTTGAAACTGTGGTTCAAAGTCCGAACGTAGTGTTAAGACTACACGCAATTGGTCGGAAGAATTGGTAGTAGCATTTACTATTTGTTTTAAAAATTCTTTTGCCTCATCTTCATTTGGACAGAGAGTTATTAGCTCTTCACTTTGATCAATTAACAGTAATAGTTTGTTTTGATTTTGATTCAGGCTATCTATTAAAGTTTTACCAATTTCCTGATTGGCAGTATTAGCAGTGATGAGTTTGCTTGCTATCAGAGATTTTTTTAGCTCTTCAAAAGGGGACTTGCCCGGGCGTATTGAATTGATAATTTGCCAATTTTCTTTTTTTAATTTGGGAATTAATCCTGCCTTTACCAAACTTGATTTACCCGAACCTGAAGCACCTATTACAGCAGTAAAAGTGTTTTTACTAACACCTTTATATAGGTCTTCTATAACGACATCTCTACCAAAAAAATAATCTTCGTCTTTTTCTTCAAAAGATGCTAATGATTTATATGGATTTGTTGTTTCGTCTAGCTTAGGCGCCTTTCTCCAGTTTTTAGGATGATTGGGAGTGTCAAACAGAAACTCCCCTTTTTCGTGCTTTTTCAGGCAATATAAACCGGGAGTCTGTGGTTTTTTATTTGCTGTTATTGGTTCAATTTCTTTATTTAAATATGCATGTAGTTCTGCGGCTGTAATTATACCGTCTCCTTTAGGTGTATTTGATGTTGGTTGAGGAAAAACATCTGCTTCACCTTTCTCTAAAGCATTGAGTAAAGCTGCAGCAAAAGGAGAGTGGCCAGGACGATATTGACTTTCACCGCGTTCCGTATTGATATACCCATCATAAGCTTCTTCGTCATAGGCTGCGGAGAGAATTACCTGCCATACAGAATTTTTGAGATAATAATCGTATTGTTCTTTACAAAGTTGTTCATCTTCTGGTTGGTCTGAAGCTCTAGTTATCGACCAGCGGAGCGCACCAGCAAAACAGCAGTCAAAGATTCCCAAAAAGTGGCGACATTGTAAATTTATTAGCAAATCGTGTAATTTGTTCATTGCTAAAAAAGTGTTACTATTTCCTTTTTCACCATCTTGAGGAATTAGATAACCTGTTGGGCCATCATCACCTTGTACTGTTTTTCCATGACCTGCAAAGTAAAATATTAAACGGTCATTATCTTTAATTTCTTGTGGAAGAGTTTTCTCTAATAATTTAACTAATTCGTTTAAATTCGCTTCTTCATTTAATAATTGCCAGCGCACTTCGTAATCATGCTTCTCTTTCAGAACCTTAGCTATTTCTTCCGCATCTTTCACCGCATTATTTAAAGGGTTAACTCCCTTACTATAGTTATCAATGCCGATAATTACTGCTAAATTACGTTCAATTAAGTTAGACATAAGTAGTTCTAAATTCAAAGTTAAAAAAATTTTTCTTTGCTTGTCATTTCACCCCTCTTTACCTCAAAGAGGGATTCTCACATCTTGCTCATTCTCAACAAGGGTAAGGTGGACACTACCTGTTCTAAGAAGTAATGAGCTTTTTATGCTGAAATTTTCGCAACAAGACAGTGCTGCAAGGTATGAGGATTGGGGAGGTTTTATCTTCTCACCGTGCTTTTTATCGCTTGCTCTAAAGCTTGCGAAAGGGCCTTTAACCCAGTCTCATCTTGGAAGTAAATTAGGTGGTTGCAAGGTATTTCTTGAATTATAGGTTGAGGCGCCCGCTTTTGATTAACGCTTTTAATACTGGCTACGGAGACCGCAATATCGTTTGCTTGACCTAAGAAAGGAACAGCTATTGCTTTATCAACCAAAATACGCTTCAGCTTTTCCCAATGATTAGCAGCCACCATCATCGAAGTATTACCAGCAATAATTGTGTAAGGAACTTTTGGGTCGGGACTGGAAGCTAGTTTTTGTAAAAAATCTGATCCGCTTCGCATTTGGTCAAGAGTTGTATCAATCGCCTCAATAATATTTAGTAATTGCGAGACAACTTTTATCGGTAAAGGTAAAGGAGATAAATTATTAATCGCAAATGCAAGTAAAGTTGTCGCCCAATCTTGTACGTTAGACCAAGGAGAACCAGAATTAGGCGTACCCACCATAACTAAATGACTGACAACTTTATTTCCACCTAACCGCTCAATAAACCAGCGCGCAATCAAACCTCCCATAGAATGAGCAATAATGTGTAATTCTTTACCATGATTTGCTCCCAAACCGACATCCGCCAGTCGTTGTTTAAGCAGTTCGGCAGTCTTTTCAATCGGAGTATTTAAATTTTCATAGTCCAGGCAAAGTACTAAATC
This sequence comes from Calothrix sp. CBUCES-K 9914, assembly GCF_059640475.1. Classification (NCBI taxonomy): domain Bacteria; kingdom Bacillati; phylum Cyanobacteriota; class Cyanophyceae; order Nostocales; family Calotrichaceae; genus Calothrix; species Calothrix sp. CBUCES-K 9914. Next base: position 9,169 of record NZ_JBXXZH010000137.1, on the reverse strand, counting down.
ATAACTATCAGCAAGTACCTTTACCTGCCGCACGCTCTTTACCATACTTTCCGTAGCGCCAATTATCCCGTGAATAAAAAGAGCTATTTTCTTGGCGCCAGCAACTTTTTGCCTCACCAGTTGCATATCTGAAGAGTAAGTAACATTTTCCCGTGCGTCTACATTAACGATTCGCAGTAATGGGTAAGGAAAATCCTGCGATGTATATTCGCTCACTTTTTGATAAAAGAATATCCGAATAGCTCCTCCTAAACTGCGACGACCTTCGCTGACTGGTTCAGGAAGACGCTCAATTCTAATCTCCGTTTTGCCATCTTTAAACGTACCCAGTCCTAAAGGGAGAAAATACTCTCCATCGTAGGCAATTGGAAGTACCTTTTCTCCTCTTGCCAAACTCACATCAACCAACAACTTCAAAGGCTGTTGCGGAGTTACCGTTTTGATAGTATTAATGTTAATATTACTTAGTTCCAGCGCGCTTAAACCAGGGCTACTACCGCGACTGCTAGTAAATGGAAACGGTTTAATAACTTCAGGGTTATCCCGTAGAATAGGAGGTATAATATGGTTTCCTAAATCTCTAGTTGATTGGCTGATAGTAGTCAATCTGACATCAGCTTGTAAGCCGACATGAGATTTTAAAAACACACCTGACCCTAAAGAAACTCCATTTCTTTCTTTTGGTACTGGAGTATTCGCCAAAGGCTTTACAGTCGTAATAGCTACTTGACTTGTCACCCAATCATCATAAAATTCCTCATCTTCTGGATAGTCGCTCGCACGAGTTTGAACGCGATTCATCAAACGACTTAGAGTGCTTTTATACCGAACTTTCTCTCCGACATTTCGAGTCGGAGGAAAATCAAGCTTATCTAGTTGAAAGCGCGCAGCATAAAATTCATCAGTACTAGTAATTAGCTTGAAAATATCCTTAAACTCAGTCACTCCCTGCTCCCACCAACTTTTTGGGACTCCCAAGTAAATTGGTTGTTTATCTCTTGCCCAAGCTTCTTCCCCTGGATTCAGCCACACGCCACAGTTAGCAATAAAGTCGGGTCTAATTTCATACTCCTCCGTCAGATTTATTAAAACGCAGTACAACCTTTGCTTGCTCGTGTTTTTCAACTTGATAAATAACTGCGGTTGCTTAAATTTGCCTTGATCTAAACTATACTCCAGACGAGTTTGCGAGTTCTGTAGCAAATCTTCACCTCGATAAATCTCCATTTTGATCGCATCGGGTGCAATTCTGCTAGAAGCTGGACTTGCTAATTCAGCCATATTATTCCACTGAGTAATATGTTCCAACCTCTGAACAACTAAGGTAGCATTTTCTCTAGTATAATTTTTAACCGGAGCTACTAAAGGACGGTCATCCTCTGGTCGGACAATCAGGTATTCGCCATTGATAGCCATCACCCGAAATGCAACTTTTTCTACTTCCGTTACTTCCTGTACGTAAAGAGAAGGTTTACCAAATTCCGATGTCTGCAAAGCATTTCTAAGCAGTTGCACGCCTTCTGCATCTCCCGACAATCGCACGCCTTTCGGCGGTAAAGGAAGACTAGTAACAACCGCCTTAAAAGTCGTGTCAGTTGCGAGAGCGGAGATACCTGTAATTTTGACCTTGCTTAGTTGTGGTAATACCTCCGTCACTTCAGCCGTACTAACAGCATTCTTTAACTGTCTTAAGCTCTCCACTTTGCAGTCAAAGGGGAATAGAGCTAAACGGGTTGTTTCATCCTTCACTTTTGGTGGAATACCATGTACTGCACCCCCATCTTGAATAATCCAGCCGTGTTGCTTGTGATGGCAAATTGTGAAATAAGCTGGCGAAGGGGCAATAGCTCCTCCTAAAAATGGTTGCTCAGAATCTTCCAGATGTGTGGCTTCTAATTGCGGTGACTGATCTGTAACTTTGCTGCGTACTAAAGCTTTTGTCCGATTAAATAAATCTCGGTAAGTCAAACTACCGTTGGCTTTTTGTAAAGTATCCAGCCAGAAGTAACAAAAAGTTCCTCTAGTTTTACCGTCTGCGTTATATTCCTTTGCTTTCTCACTATCAAGACAAGCTGCTAAAAGAATATGTCGTCCTTTGGGCAAATTCCAACCTGTGGCATTTTGATCGGGAGTAGGGGAAGTTACTACTAATTCCCTAAGTTCTTCAGGAGAAAAAATGAAAGAATCTAAAGGACGATAACGTTTATCTATAGGTACTAGTCGCACCCCTGCTTCCTGGAGAGGATTTCTGCTACCTGAACCAGAATGACAGCAGTCCAAGATGAGAGTGATATGCGGGTTTTTTTCAGCTACCTCAGCAACTAACTTTGCCAATTCTTTGTCTGCTAAATCCCAACTACCACGAGTACGACTGTCCCAACATACCAAAGTTTCATCTAATCGGTCTGGTTCTAAATGCCAAAATTCCTGTGGCGCTTGCTCTTGAGAACCATGACCGCTGTAGTAAAACAGCGCTACATCATTTTTACCTGCTTGACATAAATGCTGGCGAAAACCCTTAATTATTGCATTCCGAGTGGCTTCTTGATCTTTTAATACCTTGAGGTGTAATTCAAATCCTTCACTCTCTACTCGCCCCTCTAAGTATTCTTTCACTGCAATGACATCATTAATACAACCCTTGAGAGGATTAATCGGTTCGGGGTAGTTATCAATACCAACCAGCAGCCCATATATTTTGCGTACCATAAAGTATCTCTCAAAAAAATCCTAGTTTAAGACCTTATCTGTGTAATGAATTTCAAACTATATCTACTATAGGTGTAAGCAATATCAACTTATTCACGCTAGCTTGCGTAAGCTTTACAAGGTTTCTTGTTCTTATCAATGTTTGTACGCATAGCCAGTTAAAAGACCTTGATATAGGTCATAAGGGTTTGAAACCGCAGTTAAATCTTTTTCATTTCATGTTCTTATAGGTGTAAACAGTATTAATTTATTTAATAAACTAATGGGCAAAACGGTAAGTACTTCAGATTTAGGGTTGAATTACGCCAAAAGCACCATACCCAACCTACGAACACATGACACTTAACTAAAGTTAAGTTGTTGGCTATAAAATATTAAAAATTGTAAATTGTTACATCTGTCGTGTAAAAAAAATTCTATGAATTCTAAAAAATGATTTGGTAAATTTGATAGCACCTTTTTTGAGAGGATAGTCTTAATGTGCAACATTACTGTAAAATTACACAAGGCAAGTTAAGCAACTTAAGCTCAAGTTAAGCGTTTTGCAAAATGCTTATCTTTCAATACATGTATAAAATACCACACTTGTTTATCGGAGGTTAACTATGAAAAATTGAATTAATAGAGTTTATTTAGTCGCTACAGCATTGCTTGACTCTACGCAGTTTTCACAAGTGATGTAGTCTAAAAAAGTACACAAGATGTTACAGACATTAGTACAGTTTATGCTTTTGAGTTTTGGATTTGATTTCTGCATAAGTACAACGAGTGCGAAACCTATAAGAATATATCAAATATTTGAATCTAAGCTAAAACATTTGTTCTATATTTGATTTCTGAAATCTAGATGCTTCTATATATAGAAGAATTTTATTTTTTAAAAATATTTAATTCATTTCTGTTTAACACAAATGAAACAGCACACCAAACGGCGCCACCGAGGCGTTATCCTCACTCTTAAAGGCTGGGATAAACTTCAAACCGCTATTGAATCAAAAGAAAATGCTGGAAATTGTTTTACTTTAGAAGAACTTGCTGCCCGCATGGTTTTAGCGCTGCATACGGTTTCTAAAATAATGGGTCGCAAAGAAGTTGTAGATAAAGGTTCTTTGCAAAAAGCCTTTAGTGCCTTTGGGCTAGAGTTAGTCAAGAGTGACTATAAGCAACCGACCCAATTTGAGGATGTGGAAGTACGTTCATGTGCTAACCAACAGCGAGACTGGAGAGAGGCGCCGGATGTATCGATATTTTATAATCGCTCTGCTGAGTTGTTGCAGCTACGACAGTGGATGTTAGAAGAACGCTGCCGTTTAGTGGCATTGTTAGGAATAGGGGGTATTGGCAAGAGTACGTTAGCTGTAAAGTTGGGGCAGCAAGTTCAAGCTGAGTTTGATGCAGTGGTGTGGCGCTCATTGCAAAATGCTCCACTAGTAGAAGATAAACTGGCGAGTATATTGCAATTCTTACTGTGGTCGCAGAGAAAAGGAGCAGTGATCCCCGATAGCTTTGATGGAAAATTATCTCTTCTAATAGAATGTCTAAGCTCAAATCGATGTTTACTAATTTTAGATAATCTTGAGACTGTTTTATCTAGTGGTGTAAAAACAGGACTTTGGCGCCAAGGCTATGAACAATATGGTCAGTTAATCAAGGCTATTGCTGAAGTTCCTCATAATAGCTGTGTAATTCTCACCTCCACAGAGAAACCACGAGAAATAGCGCTTTTAGAAGGAGAGGCAACCAAAGTCAAATCGTTGTCAGTAAAGGGATTACATACTGCTGAAGGGCGCCTGCTATTTGAGCAAAAGGGACAATTTACAGGAACTGAGCAACAGTGGCAGAAGTTAATTGAGCATTATGGCGGCAACCCCCTAGCATTAAAAATGGTTGCAGCAGCCACACAAGAAGTTTTTAACGGCAAAATTTCCGAGGTTTTACAATGCATAGAGCAAGGGGCATTCATTTTTGATGATATCCATAACTTATTAGAACGTCAGTTCAATCGTTTGTCGGCAGCAGAACAAGAACTAATGCACTGGCTAGCAATCAAACGAGACCCTATATCCTTAACCTCAACAGCTTTGGATATAAATATTTCAGGAAGGCGCCAGCTACTGCCAACAATCACATCTTTATTACAACGGTCATTAATTGAAAAAAATGGCGAGCAGTTTTTCCTGCAACCTGTGGTGATGGAATATGTTACACAGCGGTTAAATATCCCCAACCATGTAGAGACTCCATTAATGGAGTCTCTACCAAAAAATATTAACTTGCTTCCACGTAACTCATATTTTATACCTACACCCTATAAGGGTGGGGCTATACGAACAAAGCCTGCCTACGCAGGCTAATAACCTTAATTTTGCGTTTTATTGATAAAAATATGTGTTTATTAGTAAACAAATGCTTCAGCGTAAGTCCTGATATAAATTATTTTGCATAAGAACTAAATTTTGCTCAGTAAAATACGTGAGACGTTTAGGTAACGTTAATGAAACAGCAAAAAAATCGTCGCAACCGGGGTGTTATTCTCACGCTTCAAGGCTGGGATAAGCTCAAGAATACTCTCGTTCAAGCTGAGTTAGACGAAAACGCACTATCCAGTTTTACTGTAGAAGAACTCGGCGCCCGTATGGAGTTATCGCTGCATACCGTCTCTAAAATTATGGGGCGCCTAGAAAGTGTAGATAAAGGTTCATTACAAAAAGCTTTTAGCGCCTTTAAATTAGAGTTAGATAGAGATGATTATACCCAACCGAGTGAAGAGTTTGATGAGTTGGAAGTTAGGCGTGCAAATCCACAATACGATTGGGGAGAGGCGCCGGATGTTTCTGTGTTTTACAATCGTTCAACAGAGTTGTTGCAGCTACAACAGTTGATATTAGAGGAACGCTGCCGCTTAGTGGGATTATTAGGAATTGGTGGCATTGGTAAAAGTGCATTAGCTGTAAAGCTGGGTTTACTTCTTCAAGCTGAATTTGAGGTAGTGGTATGGCGAAGTTTACAAAACGCTCCACCAGTCGAAGATAAACTCGCAAGTATACTAGAATTTATGCTGTGGTCGCTGCGAAAAGAAATGGTGATCCCTAATAGCTTTGATGGCAAACTATCTAAGCTGATGAAATGTTTGATAAATAACCGATGTCTAATAATTTTAGACAATGTTGAGACAATATTATCGAATAGTGGTCAAGCTGGACAATATCGTCCTGGCTACGAGGAGTATGGACAATTACTCAAAAGTGTTGCAGAAGTACCTCACATTAGTTGTGTTTTGCTTACTTCTAGAGAAAAACCAAGAGAGATGGCTATTTTGGAAGGAGAGGGTACTAAAGTCAAATCACTGTCACTTAAAGGGTTGAAAGAAAATGAAGCGTACTTGTTATTTCAACAAAAAGGACTATTTACAGGTACACAGCGAGAGTGGCAGGTACTAATTGAGCATTATGGAGGCAACCCATTAGCATTAAAAATGGTTGCTGCGGCAACCCAAGAGCTTTTCAATGGCAGAATTGCTGGAGTGTTACAGTATGTGGAGCAAGGGGTATTAATTTTTGATGATATTTCTAACTTATTAGAACGTCAGTTTAACCGCTTATCATCAGTAGAACAAGAAGTGATGTACTGGTTAGCTATTAATCGAGAACCTGTGTCTCTTTTCGAGTTAACTCAAGATATACTAGCAACTTCAAAGTATCATTTACCCCAAGCTCTCAAATTTTTACTGCGACGCTCATTAATTGAAAAAAGCGACGATAAGTTTTTTCTGCAACCTGTGGTGATGGAATATGTTACACAACGATTAGTTGAAGAGGCTTCTCAAGAAATAAGTAATTGGAGCAGCGTTTTTAATGCTCAATTCCCGAATTTATTCCAAACTCATGCTTTAATGAAAGCAACAGCCAAAGACTATGTTAGGGAAATACAAAAGCAATTGATTGTGCAACCATTGCTTGAGCAACTTTTAATTGATTTTGGCAGCAATGAAAAGCTTGTAAATCAACTTAAATATGTGCTTTCTCTATTAAGAAATTCGGCACCAGTATTAACAGATTACACAGTTGGTAATGTCATCAATTTACTGGCATATCTAAAGATAGATTTGCAGCTTTTTGACTTCTCAAATTTTAACATTTTGCAAGCCGACTTACGGCGTGTTAACTTAGCTGGTGCTAATTTTAAATCCAGCTTTATCACAAAATCTGTATTTGCAGAATATTTAAGTAATGTTACGGCATTAGCATTTAGTCTAGATGGCAATTTGTTAGCTGTAGATAGTATTAATAGTCAGATTTATGTTTGGCGCCTGGAGGATTTTCAACATCTTTTAACGGTTCAAATATGTAGTAGCTCTACATCAACAGTTGTTTTTAATTCAAATGGCAGTATTTTAGCATGTAATAGTGACGATAATACTGTTCGATTGTGGGATACTCAAACAGGTCAATGTATAAGAGTCTTGGAAGGTCATACATCAATAGTTTTTTCACTAGCTTGGAGTTTAGATGGTAACATATTGGCAAGTGGCAGTTCTGACCAAACGATTCACTTGTGGGATGTGCATACAGGCAAGTGCCTAAGAATTTTGCAAGGTCATACCGATGGAGTATCGGCACTTAGCTTTAGTCCAGATGGTAAGATTTTAGCGAGTGCTTGCATTGATTCATCGATTCGATTGTGGGAAGTAAGTAAGGGTGAATGCGACAAAGTATTACAAGGTCACACACTCACCATACGCGCGTTACGCTTCAGTCCAAATGGTAAGACCTTGGCAAGTGGTAGCGACGATTGCTCAATTCGGTTGTGGGAAGTTTATACAGGTAAGTGCTTAGAAGTTTTAAAGGGTCATACTGATTTGGTTCAGTCGCTAGCTTGGAGTCCAGATAATTGTACGATTGCAAGTGGGAGTTACGACTGTTGTATTCGTATATGGGATATTTTATCCGGTCGGTGTTTAAAAATTCTTCAGAACCATACGAGTGTAATTTGGTGGCTAGCTTGGAGTCCAGATGGCTTGACTTTTGCCAGTGGTAGTCACGACTCTAGTGTGCGATTGTGGGATGGAAAGCTAGGTAAATGCTTTAAAGTTTTGCAAGGTCAATCTAAATCAGTGCGTTCAGTGGCATGGAGTCAGGATGGTAAGACTTTTGCAACTGGCGCCGATGACGATAGTGTCAAATTGTGGAATGTTGATGGTCAATGTTTAAAAGAATTGTATGGACATATCAGGGGTGGAATTTTTGCAGTGAGCTATCCACCCATAAATGTTGACAACCCAAAAAATAGGTTCTTGGCAAGTGGAGGAGGAGATTGTACAGTCAGGATATGGGATATACAGACAGGTGAAACCTTAAAAGTGCTAAGGGGTCATACGTATATGGTATGGGCAACAAGTTGGAGTCCAGATGGTCAGACAATCGCAAGTTGCAGTAATGATGCTACAGTCAGGGTGTGGGATGTGAAGACAGGTAAAACTTTGAAAGTCTTATCTGGTCATACTGGTTGGGTAACATCAGTTAGTTACGCATTCAATAATAATTTCAGTCAAAACTCAGATGTTGTGTTGTTAGCAAGTTGTTCTTTTGACGGCTCTGTTCGGTTATGGAATGAAAAAACGGGTGTTTGTATTAAAGTATTGCACTACGGAATAAATCATATATTATCTACACTCTGTTTCTCTCCAGATAATCTTTGCATAGCAACAGGCGCCTCGGATAGCTCGATTTATTTGTGGGATGTGGAGCAAGGTAAGTGCTTTACCGTGTTAAATGATCACACTAATCGTATATGGTCAATATCTTGGAGTCCTGATGGGCGCCTTCTGGCAAGTGCTTCTCAAGATTGTACAGTTAGGTTATGGAATGTAAACTTAGGTACGTGTTTATTTGTTTTGCAAGGACACACAAATGAAGTTTGGTCGGTAGATTGGAGTCCTGACAGTAACACCCTAGTCAGCGGTAGTACAGATGAAACGATTCGGCTTTGGGATGCCAAAACTGGGGATTGTATTAAAACTTTAAAAACTAGGCGCCTTTACGAGGATATGAATATCACTGGTGTAACCGGGTTAACACCAGCCCAGAAAGCTACATTAAGAGCTTTGGGAGCAGTGGAACACTAATACCAAAGAGTTCATATAAGAAAGTGGCAAATTACCCAGGTTTTTCCACACCTAGCACAATTGCTCAGATGCTCCAATTATTGCTGTTTGGAAATCCTAAAGGATAATGAAACTGTTGAATTAGGGAACAGGGAAACACACTAGCTCTAGTATTCTGACACTTGTATTTCAATATGACACTTAACTAAAGTTAAGTTGTCAACTACTCACAACTAGGAGTTGGTGCGCTCAGGCTACAACAAGTCTTATAACTTTAGCACTTACTTAACGATGTTTATGGTGCGTGAAAGCACTGTATTTTGCGTGCTTATTGATTGATAGTAATAGCTTGAAAGC
>NZ_JBXXZH010000136.1:0-25066 GCF_059640475.1 Calothrix sp. CBUCES-K 9914 | reverse complement strand
CAGCACTCAGCACTCAGCACTCAGCACTCAGCACTCAGCACTCAGCACTCAGCACTCAGCACTAATTAGTGTTAATTTTTTCTGAGAAAAACGTTGCAACTTGTAACTCTTTCTTAACTTTGTAGGATAATAAACACAGAAGACAAGCGCTACATCAGTGGCGCCTTGTTAGCTAAACTTACCCGCACGCCCACTCAGTAGAGTCAGGCGAGATATGCCATGTGCAGATGAAAAACTCTGCTTTAGCAGCTTTTAGACGTTTCATTTAATGTTTCAATCATAGATAGGAGAAAAAATGTCAGGAACTACTGGAGAACGTCCTTTTTCGGACATTATAACCAGCGTTCGCTACTGGGTAATCCATAGCATCACCATTCCAGCCCTGTTTATCGCAGGTTGGTTATTTGTCAGTACTGGATTAGCGTATGATGTTTTTGGTACTCCCCGTCCAAATGAGTACTTTACTCAAACAAGACCAGAAGTACCGATTGTAAACAACCGTTTTGAAGCAAAACAACAAGTAGAAAAATATATTGGCAAGTAGTATCGAACTATGACTAGCGGCAATAACATAAACCAACCAATTCAGTATCCAATTTTTACGGTTCGCTGGCTGGCAGTTCACACTCTAGCTGTACCCACCGTCTTCTTTTTAGGCGCAATTGCATCAATGCAGTTCATTCAACGATAGAACTTTAGGATAGAAGGATATTATGGATCGTTCACCAAATCCAAACAATCAACCCGTTGAGCTAAACCGAACTTCACTGTATCTCGGACTGCTGCTCGTCTTCGTTTTGGGAATTTTATTTTCTAGTTACTTCTTTAACTAAGTAACTTGAGGAATTTTAGATTTTAGATTTGAGATTTGAGATTGTGCTTCTTCTATTTAATCTAAAATCGTAAATCCAAAATCCAAAGTTGTTTGACTCAATTGTGTCATTGGTGTATATACATTTACCAGTGATTAATCTTGTACACTATTTTATTTTGTGAAGGGAGGAGAAAGCTGTGTCTGGAAGTGGGAGAATACCTCTGTGGATTGTCGCTACAGTCGCAGGGTTGGGAGTAATTACTGTTGTAGGCATTTTCTTTTACGGCGCCTACGCTGGACTTGGTTCTTCGATGTAATGTCATAAAAACCGATTATATAAAACCACCTACTCTCAACAAGTAGGTGGTTTGAATTGTAATATATGTAGAGACGTTACATGTAACGCCTCTACTACAAATGTAACGTTCCTACGTGTAATTATTCCTTAATGACATTATCGTTTTCTGCGTATACCGTCATGAAAACTATAATCACAGCAGGAAAGATAAAACATGTTAAGGGAACTAAGATAGCAGGCAAAAATGATGCTGACATAGTAAAGATTCCTTTTAAACTAAACTACGATTCCCTTAGAGCTTACTGCAATTCCAAACACTTTTTGACAAAATCTCAAGATTTTTAACATCTTGTTTTTATCCTAAATCCCTAATAACTCATCAAACTGTAAAATCGGTAAATCAGGTGGAACAACTGTACGACGGACGCTTGCTTTGTCGCTCTCTAACTGCGTGGTTAAATCTACCGATATTGCTTCTATCCGTATTTCCACGCAGCCAAACGGAATACTCAGTTCGGTTACACACTCCATTCCAGAGGCAAATGTATTTGGCAGTAAATCTGTTAACAAGTGTGGTCCTTCAAGTAACCATCTTGTTTGACAGTCTTCAACCCATAGTTTTATACCTGTATTTGGACGCACCTCTTGTAATAAGATTCTGACTCGAATTGTGCTACCTGAAACAAGTTCGCGCGGTGGTAAATTTATCTGGGGAACAGGTATCACTTCAATATCTTCAAGACTAAATGGTAAAGAAGATAACATCGTTGCTACAGTTTCTTCTGGTGTCGCAACTTCGTCTGATGTCGAATCACCAATACTAATGTTTTCATCAATATCATCAATAACTATTTCAGCAGCTAACGAGTGAGTAGAGAATATTTGTATATCAGTCGCACTGCTTGAAGAAACGGATGCTGTATCAACAGATAATTCTGATTCAGGTGTTACGCTTAGAGTTTCGGCGCCTTGGCTATCATTACTTTCATCACTAATATTTTCGTTTGCACTATTTTCCGTACTATCAATTACACTAGAATCTAGACTGCTATTTACAATACTGCTATCTACAATATTGATGATAGGTACGCTTTGAGGCGCCGTGTTGGTATAGTAATTTGAATACTCCAAATTATCGTTAGTATTATCAGATACAGAATAGCCTTGGCTTTGCATCCACTTTTGAATTAACGGGGACACATAAGGCTGATTATTGATCCTAATTCTAGTGTCAATTGGTAAGGTGACTTTCCGCACGGGTTCATTACTAGGCTGAGTATGATTATCAATCTGATGGTCTACAGTTGATTTCACTATTTCAATATTGTCTGCGTCTATATAATTTAAATTAGTGCTATCTGTATTTACATGGTCATATTGCTTAGATTCAACATCCAGCCCAAGGTCATCTAACTCGTGATTTTCCAGTTCGAGGTTTTGAGATTCAATAAGAATGTTACTTGCTGTTTCCTCAGCAAATAAGACTTGTCGTCTTCTCAAAAATGGCAGACTGGTAGAATTTGAAATAACAGAAGTTAACTCGGTGGTATAACTTTCTAAATTAGAGAATTGAGGTGTTTGTTTAAGTTGCCTCCTTTCATCGACCTGTAAAGGTAAAGCGCGTTTGGGAGATGGCTGATATGCCAACGGAGCAGGCGTTTTTCTGGCTGTTCTGGCTAAATTGAAAAGTTCCAAATTCAGCGATATAGATTTTTCGGGTTCAGGGGTTAGCTGTGGTTGTATAACATCAAGCATGTCAGGTTCGCTGGGTTTTGCTGTTGCGCTAGCAGCTAGTAACTCACCGACATCGGCAGTAATTGTAAAACACTGATTCGCAAGTAATATTGGTTCTCCTAAACTTGATAAGGCGCCGTATAAATAAATATCCCCTAAAATTAACTTAGATTCGCAGCTTGCTGGAATATCTATAGAGAATTCAAAACCAAACGGTAATAGTTTTTCTCCCAAACACTGCTGTTTCTGTACCAAAACTTCTAATCCAAGAGGGGAGCATAACTGAACTCGTAATTCGCCACTGCCAACGCTTTCAAATTCGGATGTATCATCTTTATACCTGGCGCCCTTATCTGGTGGTATATCTCGTAATTTGACTCGTCCACGTATAGTACAAGCACGTCCCCATTGCGTCACATAACTTTGCTCATCAAGAATTAACAGTAATAGCAGTGGTTGTTCTAACTGCGGTGAAACTGTTTCTTCTTCTAATAATGGCTCGGCACCTGGTAACGCCAGTTCAATCAAGTTTTGCAATATTTGTTCAGCATTATCACCTTTAATCCAGACTGGATTAACAGGCTGATCAACAATTGCTTCTACAAGGCTTGGGCGAACTTGTAAGGCAAGACTGTTAGTACTTAAACTAATTGGCTCATCAATAATTGTATGTGTATCTTCAGTACCAAGATTTTCATCAAATGTATAATTTATACTTGATGGATTGACAACAGTATTATCACTAACTATAGTTTCTTCGTGGTCAGCCTCAGTAGTTTCCTCAGCAGTAACTTGATTAACTGCTTCAAATTGTGCTTCGTCGGTTTCTTCTGATGCTTGATCAATAATTGAACTTGTAATTTCAACTTCGATAATTGTTTGTTCTGTTAATTCGCTTAATGTAATATCATCTAACTGCAACTCCGAGTCACCCGCCAGTTCTGCGAAGTTAGGAGGAGGAGCAGGAATTGGAAGCATAGAGACTTCCTGACTACTGCCATCATTTTTTGCAGGAGTAATTTCGGTTGCAGCAACTAGTGGTAGTACTTGTAAGCGGAGATTATACTGCCATGAAGTACCGAGTATATCTGACATTAAGTCACCAGAACAACGCACTTCCCAAACTCCAGGGGTAAAGTAGGTAAAAGGAATTACCGCTGTTAACCCTTCTGAGTTAGTGCGTCGTAAACGCTTGTGTATTCGGCGCCTGGGTGGAATTTCTGAGGGTGACTGATGAATCACTCGCACTTCTACCTCAGTGTTTGCACGGAGGGAACTAGCGACTATTCGATATCGACCTTCAACGATTTCAGCATAGAGAGATTCCAGAGGCTGCCAAGCGCGCTCACCTTGCTTTTGTATAAGAAATTGCCACTGTTCCATCGTTTGTGATGTTAAAACTTAAAGCCAAGAGTAATAATTGCATTTCCTTGCTAGTCAGTTTACCTTGCTCTATTCGTAATTGCATCACATATTCTGTTGTTTTTATTGAAACATCATTTTTTTCGCAACTCGCAGCGCCAATTGTATGCCAAATTACAGTACTTGAAACGATTCTAACTAACGGCGCCAATAATGAAAAATCGGGCAGAGATGCTTCTCAACCCAACGACTGAAACTTACAATTTCAGTTTGACTGTTATTTGAGCTACTTTATGGACTGTAACAATTTTGATAATAAGCCAAAATTTGCTCAACCTGTTTACGGTTGTCAAGAGGTAAATTAGAAGCAAAACTAAGCTTCAAACACTCAACTTGGCTTTGGTTATAGTCAAATTGCTGCGAGGTTTGACTGATTATATCAACTTCAATACCTTCAACTTGACGCAGGTGAGCTGCTATTTCACGATACACCGCTAAAGGTAGTCCAGCAAATTCGACTTTTTCACACGTTATATTGTTAGGCTGCATGTCACGTTGCGCTTGATTTAGCTTGATTTGGCTTTATTTTATAATTACGAAGCTCCAGTTGGAACACTGCTTGGTGGTGGAGGTGCGCTATCAGCAGATGCTGTTGTTGTTGGTGCTGCTGCTCCTTCTCCTACCATTCTCGCAACTTCGATGCCAAATTGCTCAAAAATTACTACTGGTTCTGAACCTTCGTTCATTTCAATTCGTTTTACCAATAGTCCGCTCGCAAGTCTATCACCTGCAGTTACATAGCGACTAGTTGGCTCAGTCGGAACTTTGATAATAGCTTGAGGTTCACTACCAACAACAACAACACCTGTAACTGCAACTGCTCGTGCGAGTTCAGGCTGTGGTGTCGGTGGAAGTACTGATACGATCGAAGGATTTGGAACCACCTGTGGCATTACTCTTGGTAAGACAGGAGTAAAACCGCTACCAATTCGTGGTGGTGTTGGTAGCCTTGCAATTGTTCTTTTCGTAATTGGTACAAAAGTTGGGTGCCGTTGCTGCGTTCTGACAGAAATCACTGCACTTCGCCGTCTTAAGTTCGCCTCAGCAACTGTCGAGACTCGCGATGGTAATGCTGGTAACTGCGGTACAACTCTTCTTACGGTAACAGTTGATGGAACCCCTGTTGTCGGCACAATTGGGGCTGAAGGAGTCACAATTTGTGCGAATGGGTCGGGACGACCTTTTGCAATCACTACAGACCTTTCGAGCGAATTTGTCGGTTGAATCAGATTGGGCGTTGCAACATTAGTTACTGGTACTACCTGGGTTTTACCAGGAACTACTGGGTTACTGAACGGTTGAGCTGCTGGAGTAGAAGTTGGCACCACAGCGACTGGCGCCACTCCTGAAGGTGCCCCAGTCGCGGCAGTAGTGACAGTAGGAGTAGGAGCGGGAGTCCCAGCTTGCTCACCTCCATCCGATGAACACCCTGCGATTGTTAAAATCGCAATGGCTGTAACTGCAATTGTTGAATGTCTGCCCATTAGTGTCAAAAGCCATTGGAAAAAAGATTTTACTGAAATCAACCTTTAAGTCTTTAAATATTTTTATAAATATTTCTATTAATAAAGGTGAAATCTTATTCCGTTATAACCTAAGTTTTTCTATTTCAGTAGTCCTAAACGTCACGTAAATATCAGTATTAATACGTAATTATTGAGGAGCTAGAGAAGGATTTACCTAGTATTTACGCACGCACTTTACTCTACACCCATTAGGCTTTTCATCATATCAAGCCCTTTCTTTACTCGCCGAGAAACTGTAACAACACTAATTCCCATACGTTCGGCAACTTGTTTCTGAGTCAAATCGTGTAGAAACACAAATTCTAAAACTTCACGAGTGCGTTCTTCTAATTGAAGTAATGCCTGTTGTAGACGAATTTGGTCTTCTTGTGCGAGTTGAAAACTGCGGTAGTTGCTATCAGGAACTAGTTCGCCTAAACTGGCGGCACCTTCTTCACCATCTTGTACTGGCACATCTAAACTTAAAGGCGCCCGGTTAGCCCAAGCAAGTTTGATTTCTTGCCATTCGTCAGTTGATATGTCCAACGCTGCGGCTAATTCGGCATCCGTTGGTTGGCGATTATATTTCTCGCGTAATGAACGTGAAACCCCAATCGCTTGCTGCTGAATAGCTAGCCAACGGCGGGGGATTCTGACAGTAACACCCTTGTCGCGTAAATAGTGCTGGATTTCACCACGAATATAAGGAATTGCGAATGAGCTAAAAGCGTGACCTTTGGATATTTCAAACCTTTCAATCGCGCGAATCAATCCCAAACAACCGACTTGTAGCAAATCCTCGTAGCTCTCGTGGCATTGATTAATCCAGTAGTGAGTTTCTCTTCTCACCAGCCCAAAGTTAAGTTTCACTAATTGATTACGAGTATCAGCGCTTTTGTCTCGCTGATAGGAGCGTAACAACTGCCAAACTTCTTGTTTAAGTTCGTTGGAATTTAAGGTTGTTATGGTAGGCATGACACCGCGTTCATTACTCGTTTATCAAACAACATCAAGAAGTCAGAAGCACAAAATCTGCTAAAATCGCTCCAATTAAGCAACCTAGGCACATTAAGGTCAACGACCTGTCGTATATTTTTGGTTATGTTTTTTTTTTCAGTAGAGTTCGACACCTGTAGATTGAAGAACTACATAGCGCCAAGATATAAAATTTGTTACTGAAACAGGAACCGAGATAGTACTTAATTTGCTCTACGGATTTATGGAAAGCTCGTCTGTATGTAAACCGATATTAATCAAAAAATGATTCGCCTATTAAAAATTCTTTATCAAGAGAAATACTGACTTTGTAAGAATTCGTCGATACCAGCTTCAAATTTATTTAACCAAAAAAATATTCTTTCTTTAAAAATAAATTAAGTATTTATGCTTATAAAATCGCAGTAAGCACGAAGAGTGCTTTAAAAAGGGGCAAATGTCTCAATTAAGCGGTTATGCTTATTACGTCGTGTTGGTCAAGCTATGATTCAAAATTTTGGTCGCGCGATAGTTCAAATCACAATAACTTTGATATAACCGTAACTGAATCCACTCGGTAAAAAAGAATCCCCAACTTCTTAAAGTTGGGGAGGTAAAATTTTGATGAATCCGTACTAAGGAATTTAGTCTTTAAATGAAGGACTGAAGTCCTTACTACAAACAAACTTCATAAGTTAAGCATCTTTAGGCTCAATGCGACCATAGAATATGCCGCGAATCTTAACATCTTTGGGGTCGCCTGAACCTAAATCAGTATCGGAGGGCTGGTTGCTCTCAAAGGTTCCTGCAACTTCACCGCTAGCACTGTTAATTTTTGCTATCGATAGGAAAATTTCTCCTTCGAGAACTTGCGCGCGCTTAACGTTTTCGCGAGTCAGTTCTTCAGCATCCGAACGTGCGGGTAGTGCAACAGCATTATCATAACCACTAGCAACACCACGACCTTTGGGATCAAGGAAGGTGGCGCCACGGTAGGAAGGAACGCGGAACGAACCCTCGAAGTCGGTGGAGGTATTGATACTGGTTAAATTAGGTTGTGTTTTAGCAACCAAACCTTTAACAGTGAAAAGGAACGGAATGCTCTCTCCACCAGGTAATTTAACTGTAGTTGCTTGGAAGTCAAAGCCGTCTTTTTCCTCAAAGGTGAGACTACCGTCGGAATTAACCTTTAAGTCACCTTGAATTTGGTCGAGTGATGAAGTCTTACGAGTCAGCACTTTACCTTGGATAAATTCAGGTTTTGAACGTTTATTAGTTGGTTCTTCTTTGACAAAGTAATTAGTTGGTTCCAAGCAAAGTTCTTTGAACGTGTAAGATTTACCAGAGTCTATGGGAATAGAACCTCGACTGGTTTCACCTAGTTGAGGGCATTTGTTTGCCAAACCAGTTCCTCGAATCTGTTCGTAGGTAAGAGTACCTGAACTAGCTTCGGCAGGTCCATCACTACAAGCTGTTATAAATCCTAAGCACAATGCTAAGAATGTGACTATTAAAGCACGATACCTCATGGTCAACCTCAATCTCAAAAATTAATCTAGACTTGCAGTATGTTGCTGTGCTACTGACCAGCTAATACTGAATAATACCGAGCAAATGACTATACTACTGATATAATACAGCTTTTTTGTACAGCAGGATTTTGCTCAAAGCACCAGATTTGCTAGAATCTCATCCGCTCAGTGAGCGTGAAATTCTTCACAAAAAGACACCGGATACTACAGGCTCAAAGAGAAAATATTAAATTCTCATTTGTTAAGGATTTTACAAAATAATGGCTGCACTTGAAAGTCTTCTACACATTGATTCTGCGCCATATCAGCTAATGGATTACTATGATTAAGTTCTTTACAAATCTTTATAGTTTGTCGATATTCTCTCATATTGAATTGTGGCGCCGCCTGTGAAAGGCGCCCTCCTTGATGGATTTTTCTGTGGCAACAAGCTAGAACTCGGTTAAAGTGATAACGATATGAGTAATAGCGATAATTTTGAATCAGTAATGCTATCCTACAAACTTCAAGCAATAAATGTTGTGGTACAAGACGCTGTAACAGTTTGTCAAGGAGACCCCATCCAGCTTTTGGCGTTACTACGCCAATTAGAATCTTTACACCGAGAAATCCGCGACGGTGTTTTTCAGGCAAACTTACCACAAAATCGTCAAGCGCTGTACGCACTATTACGGGAAATTGAATCAGAAGGAGGTTGGCCTTATATCGAGCGTATGAGGATACAAGCTTTTCTGAAGTTTCTGGAAGAGGAGGAAAAAAATAAATCATAAGATTTTAGATTTGGGATTTTAGATTTTAGATTTAATCCAAAATCCAAAATCTAAAATTTAATTGATTTGATCACAAAGACTGCGGTCGCGTTCATCGACGTTACGGTTATGCTTGAGATAATCTCCAACCCAGGTACACCCACGTTTTAGCAAATTATTTAAGTCTAAATTCCATAGGATAATTGTTTTGTCTTCGCTTGCAGATGCGAGCGTTTGACCGTCAGGACTCCAAGCAACGCTTAGTACTGCCCCATTATGTCCGTTGAAAGTTTTAATTAATTTGCCTTCGCGGCTCCACAGTTTTACCTTACTATCCCAACCTGCCGCAGCTAAAATATTACCGTTAGGACTAAAGTTTACAGCATTGACACTATCGCTATAACCTCTAAGCAAGGTTTTCAGCAATTTACCGTCCCAACTCCATAACCTAACCGTATTATCCCAACCAGCAGATGCAATTATTTTATCGGTGGGGCTGAAACTAGTACCTAAAACCCAACTGTCATGGGAGGTAAGAGTTTTTAATAAGGCGCCATCTTTGCTCCAAAGTTTAACCGTTTTGTCATCGCTAGCAGAAGCAAGAATTTGACCGTCGGAACTCCAAGCAACATTATTAACCCAACCAGTATGCCCAGATAAAGTTTTTATCACTCGACCATCTCGATTCCAAAGTTTAACTGTTTTATCTTGACTTGCCGATGCTATCAAATCACCATTAGGACTCCAAGCTACACTTCTAACTTTATCAAGATGTCCAGCTAAGGTCTTAACGTCGGAACCATTAACATTCCACAGTTTAACTGTTTTGTCATGGCTTGCAGTCGCGATAAAATTTCCAGTTGGGTCAAAACTCACGCTTTGAACTAAGTCAGAATGTCCAACCAAGGTTTTTTGAAGGCGTGTAGTAAAAACACCATTATTCTTATAGTACTGCCACAGTTTAATACTGCGATCTCGGCTTGCAGATGCTAACATGCTGCCATTTGGACTCCAAGCGACGCTTGTGACGATTTCAGAGTGCCCAGATAAAACTGGCAGTTTCGTAGGAACAAGACTCCATAATTTAACGCTTTTATCCCAACTTGCACTAGCGAGTGTCTTCCCATCTGGGCTAAAAGCAATGCTAGAAACTGCGTCGTTATGTCCTGTAAATGTTTCGACTAAATTACCATCAAGCGACCATAGGTTAATAGCATTGTCGTCTCCAGCAGATGCTAGGTATTTACTATCTGGACTGAAGTTAAGATTCCAAATTGTCTTCTTATGATTACGCAGTGTTGTAAATATCTGATAATCAAAGCTACTTGTACTGTTTTTGGACGGCGCCTTACGCCAAAGCTGTATGGCGCTGTCTCGTCCTCCAGTAGCTAGATACTGACCATCTGGGCTAAACACTACGGATGTTACACCAAGAGAACTCGTTTTCTTTGTCGTGACTAGACTTCCGTCTCTATTCCAAATTTTTATTGTTTTGTCTTGACTCGCAGAAGCTATAAATTGACCATCAGGGCTAAAAGTAACCCAGTTAATTTCTCCTGTATGTCCACGTAGAATTCTTACTAACTCACCTGAACGGCGCCAAATTTTGATTGTATGATCTGCACTTCCAGTTGCTATGAGTTCTCCATCAGGGCTAAAGTTAACGCTATAAACACGGGATGAGTGTCCAGACGTATGGAAAGGCGCCAATTCAAAATGACCTGTTTTGTCAATCTTCCAAAGCTTCATAGTCTTATCCAAGCTCGCAGAAGCAAGCATTGTGCCATCGGGACTGAAGGCAAGACTCGTTACTGCGTACTCATGCCCACTGAGAGTTTGAAGTAGGGTCCCATCTGGGCGCCAAATTTTTACCATTTTGTCAGTGCTACCCGATGCAATCAATTTCCCATCTGGACTGTAAGCAACACCCCAAACAACATCTGCATGTCCCTCAAGACGGTTTACTTCTTTAACTCCGTACACCGCTTGCTGTAATGCGGTTATTACGCGCGCTTTTGTATCGTCTTGATCTGCCGAAGATTGTTTGAGTCTTTGCCACGCTCGTAAGCTTTCAATTAAAGCGTCAAACTCCCTAGAGGAAGCAAATAAAGCTTCACTGGCAGCAGTAATTGCACTGATACGTAAGTTTTCTTCGCTACGAGTAGCTCGAATGCTAGCGCGAACTGCCGTGCGTTTTTGAAGGTCTGCTTGCCACCATAAACTACCAATACTGGCAGTCATACAAAGCAATGCGACACCAACAATTCTTGCCTCACGTAGCCTTTTTTGTAACACCAAATTCAGCTGTTCTTGACCAAGTTTTTGAGCAACTTCTGCGCGCGTTTTCTCAAATCTGACCTTTTCAAGTTCAGCAATAATTCCATAGTTATTTTTTTGACGAATAGGTTCAACCAAATAATCATGAACTAGCTGGTAGCGGTCGCTTTCTGCTTCGCGCATCCGTACAACCAAACCACTACCGACCAAAATATCAAGTATCAACTCCCAGTCAGAATCTAAATTAAACAGCGTTTCAGCACTTTTAGCCAGTGCAACAGCAAGCTGCATTTTTGTTCTGAGTGGTCGTGTTCCTTTCTCATCCGTTAACTCAAACAGTAATTTCCAAGTTAGATGCTCGTTTTCCCGACCACAGTCTTTGATAACTTCGCTTAACCAACGTTCAACTAACTTAGATGAACCACCAGATTCTTTATATTCTTCGAGAGTCTTTATCTTTTCGGTTTGAAGTTGGGCACCGACTATTTGTAGTTCAATGGGATGAATCTGCTCAATATCTGTCGTCAAATCTTCAACTAACTGATTAACTAACTCATTACTCAATTCATAATGTGAACGAGTAGTCAAAATATCAATAACGCCAATGGCATCCTGAACTGAAAAATTGCCTAAGTAGTAGCGGATGTCTTTATCGAGGATATTTTTATTAATGACTCCCAAATCATAGCTAGAGCGCTTGTTTTCATCTTCTAACCGCTCAAACTCTAATAAATAGTGCAAATAATCTTCACGTAACGAAAAAATAATTTTAACGAACGGAACATTTAAACACTGACTAACAAATTTATAAAAATGTATTCTTTGGCTTTGTTCCTTAACGGCAAAGAAAAACTCTTCTAATTGGTCAAAAATCAAGACAACGGTAAAATTTCGGTCAGCTAGCTCACGTAGTTTGGCGAGTAAAGTGGATGTAGTAAATTTGATTAATACTAATAAGTCTGTTTGTGATAGTGCCTGATTAATATTACGACCTAATACTGTAATCCAATCACTATATATAGATAAAACAATCGGTACTGCGATGCGGTCACCGATTGCTCTTTCTGTAATAGTTGGTACTAAACCGGCTCTAATTAACGAACTCTTTCCAACTCCACTAGGTCCATGAATAATAGTTAACTTACAGTCCGCACGTCCTAAACGTCCAATTAGGCGATTAATATCTTTTTCTCTTCCACTAGCAGCAATTTCTTGTGCAACTAAGTCAGGTATATAACCAACCTTTGACATTGGATTTGTAATTGCCAACTGATTGACTTTATAACGCTGCGGTTGTAGTGCATTGGCGCCGATAAAAGCTCGAAAACCGTATTGATGCTCGATTTGAATCTTTTCTTGTTTAAGATTAAAAGCCTCACTATAGTCATGACGTTCAAAAAAATAGAGCGACCTTAACTCCTCAACTATCTCCAAATATAAAGATGGCTCATACTGAACTTCACAAACAACCTTAGCCCACTCCAGATTATTTATTGCTTCCTCCCACTCTCCTAAGTGGCGTTGGGCGCGTCCAAGTAATAACAAATACCAGCTTTCTTGCGCACGCGAGATGTTGGGAGCAGTTTCGGCTATTGAGCGAGCAGTATTAGCTAATTCATACGCCTCCAACCAATTCCCTTTTGAAGCTGCGACAACAGATAAGAAACCATATGACTGTGCTTCTAGTGCCTTGTGTTCTTCCGAGGTATACAACTTAAGTGATTTAGAACTCATTACTTCTAATTCATCCCATGCTTCGATGCGTAGTAATAAACTCATCGGCTTTGAGATGAACTTAGCAACCAAGTCATAACGTTGTAGTGACTCAAGCAAATCTAGAGATTTTTTAAACCAAATTAGTCCCTCTTGGCAATAGTTACGATTAAATGCGGGACGTAAATCTGCCATTCGGCAGTAGCACAAACCAAGGTGGAATAAAACTACAGCTTTATAAAGCTCGGCCGAAGCTGCGCGCTTCTGTTCATCCCAAAGGGTCAGACTGCATTGGTAGTGAGAAAGCGCTTCTTCAACTCGGTCATTAATATAATCATTGTATCCAAGAACAAATTCCAAACAGCGGTTTAATTCTGGTTCAAGTTGAATCTTGTATAAACGCAGTAAGTCTTCACGTGCGCTTTCAATTTCTTTTGAACTATTGCAGGATAAAACTTGGCATTTGTCTCTATCAAAGCTATCAAAATCAGTATTGCTACTGAGAAGATGATTAAACAATGATTCTGTATTTCTACGGATTAAAGCGATTAAATCATCATGGGTCATCTCAAATTTAATCGTAGTTGCTGCCCAACTTTTAAAATCAGGCGCCAGTCGAGATAACTGTGTAGCAACTTCGTCGAATAGCCATAGTACTACGGGAAAAGGAAACGTATCAGCGTAAATATCGCGCGCTTGATTTAGTCCCGTAAGTAAATCATCAACAGCGATAACTGACTCAAGCCCAAATACCATTAAAGCTTCAGGTAATGCGTCACCAGCTACAGCTGGAATATCTAAATATAAGTCTGAAATAATCGTGTTATGTAGATTCGCATTAGTGGAGGGAGACAGTTCAAGCTCACGTAAGTAAATATCTTTAGTCAACGTGCGGAGGTTCTCCAAAACTGATGTGCGTAATTGCCCGTAGTTGCACCGCACTAATATTAGGGCAAATTGACCCTTGGAAAGTGCAATTGCTCGAATCAGGCGTTGTAGAGAACGATGATTTGCGTTTGCAATTGCAGCTGTGAACTGCCACTCTGTCATAACTCAAAACCGGGCTAAAAAGAACAGAACTATCTTTACCAAACCACCGAAACTAGATTTTGGCATTGTAAGCGTCGGGATGTATACTGTGGAATTACGGAGACTTTAGAACGCCTTCTCCTCCGCTCGTTATGAATACTGTATAAATACGTAGGGTGTGTGACGCCATAACAAATCTGAAATAAAACCAATGAACTAGTAGCGTCACGCACGGAAGCTTTGTTAATATGAAATGCTACGCATTCTACCTCCGTACAGAGTCAGTCAGGTGCGTGACGCTACTAGTTTATTAGTTTCATTTGATGACTGATATAGCGTCACGCACCCTACATTGTCTTTGCCATGCTTGTACTTTTTCGGTTTCGGCGAGTGCTGGACTGATACCAAACCAACGTCCAGTTGCGTCGCGATATTCAAATACAAACATACTACGTAATAGTCGTTGGTACTCAGATTCGCCTTTGAGACTCTGCTGGTTAACTACTTCGTAGAGTAATTCCCATTCTTCTTCATTAATCGCTAGTAGTAAATCGTCACGATAATCTTTGATGACAGATTCTAAACAATCAAGCGAAAAAGGAGGGTCTTGGCGTTGTAAACAGCTATAAAGTAACCCCAGGAGATTACGGATATGACCTCCACTAACTCGACACAGCCGATCAAGACTTTCGGGAGCATCGAATAATTCTAAAACTAAGCCAGGGCGAGCGTTCCAAGCAACTTCAGGAAATGCTCGCGCGAGTACAAGTTGACGTAGTAGTGACATTCCAGGTTCATAGTCGTCACCTGAACGCTGTCTAACCAGCACCATCGGCAGTACTTTCGGTGCGACACCACCACCAAGACGATTTTTGAGCGTTTCGTATTCGTTTGAGAAAATCAACGCTAATGGGATTGTATAAACAACATGGCATTTGAGGCGCCGTAATTGCTCACCTCGGTCAATGAATAAGTATTCGGGTTGCGAACGTCCTGATGGCATTGGTCGCATGTCAACTCGGTCTAAGTTATCGACAATTACAACCAGCCCGTTTTGACCTCGTAGTTTGAGTTGTTCGTTTGCTCGGTCTAGCAATTCGTCGTTGATTGCTTGCAATATGCTATTTGTACGAGGTTCGAGGTACTGCCGCAACTGACTCCGCATCTGCGGACTGTCTTTTGTTTTGGCACTAATTTTTGCTATACCAAGTGACAGTTCTGCTTCTCCAGAAATTTCAATTGGAGTTTGCAAGAATTCACCGATCTCTTTGAACAGGTTGCTGAAGTATCCTGGTTTTGTTCTAATTCCTGCTGCATCTAAACTGGCGCCGACCTGACGGGCAATACTAAGCAAAATATCGCTGATATCGATATCCGCCATATCTAAGTCCTGGCTAGACTCAAAGTAAACCACATGAAATCCTGACATTTCTAGTTCAGCTTTCAAACGCTGCAACTCTGTTGATTTTCCGCAGCCAATATGACCTGTAAATAGCTGGCAAGTTGGGTCATCAGGAGAAATACGGACGATAGTGCGCTGTAATTCTTCCACTATCTTACAACCACGCACATCCGAAAAGTCTATGTAGTAACTTCTATCGATGGCATCTCCCATAACCAATGTTTTGCTTGGATTACAGGCTTTAAAGAAACGCGATAAGTTTATTGTTGTTCTCATGTAGATGCTCTTTTGGCTGTTTTTTATACCGTAATTACACTTATAACTAGATTTCTAAGTATTGTAGCTTACAATTTCACAGATGCACACGTAGGAGTGTTAACGCAAAGCTAGATTGTAGCTGTACTGTGAAAAATTAAACAATATACTTACTATCCTATATGGATAGTAAGTATATTCTGTCTTTTTTACACTTGCCACTCTACTTTTGGCAACGTGCAAACTCAAAAATCTTACTATACAGCTTCTATGCATCTGAAAATAATTTTGTCAAATAACTAAAAGTATATTTTTTACACAATTATTTTGCAGTTGAAATCATAAATAGTTTAATTCCATATAATATAATTTTTGTCAATAGCATCTATGTAGCTAGTTTTGATGATGATGGGTTACACCCCACAGTCAAAAAACTACACATGGGGCAGAATGAACGCTGCACACTTGTATAAGAGTAGCTTTGTATAGAAGCGCGCGTTTACTCTTAGCATTTTTTGGGTGAATATACCACATAGTATGGGTACTCTACGCTGCGGCGAATGATGCCCATGCGTTCGTAGAAGCTTGATTTTTTGATGCACAACGGCATTTAGGGTTAGTATTACCCGTACAATTGCCAATCTTTTAGATTCGCTCATGTGTGGAAGGGGTTTGAATGGCTGATACAGCATCAGTGTCTCGCACAGATTTAGAAGCTAGACGAAAAAAACTCATTCGTCAGCGACGCAAGAAAATTATTCAAACAGTCTGGCAGTCTGCTGCTGTTGCTTCTCTTTTCAGTGGCTTGTTATGGCTAACTGTTCAACCAACGTGGTTAATCAAAACTAGAGAAGACGTTGAAATCTCAGGAAACCAATTACTATCTTCTGATAAAGTCCAATCGCTACTACCTCTGTCTTATCCACAATCTGTATGGAAAATTGAGCCATCGCGCATAGCTTTGAAACTACAACAGCAACCCTTGATTGCACATGCAAAAGTTGTTCGTAGGTTATTCCCACCTTCTTTAATCGTCGAAGTTATCGAGCGAGTTCCTGTTGCCGTTGCTCAAAAAAGCGAGGCCGACGGTAGTAAAACTACATTAGGTTTACTAGATGCAACGGGTGTATTGATTAGCGTTGAAACTTATAACTCGAAGACCATTAATGCTGCATTGCCCAACCTCAAAGTAATTGGCTCTCCTGAAAAATACCGTCAGTTTTGGAGCCAGATTTACCAAGTCGTAAGTACTAGTTCAGTTAAAATTACCGAAATTGATTGTCAGGATGTAACTAACGTGATTTTAAATACTGAAATTGGTCGAGTTCATCTAGGCGCCCCAAGACCTCAATTAACTGACCAAATGAAAGTACTAGTGCAAATGCGACATTTATCTAAAAAAATAAATACTACCAAAATACGATATATTGACCTTAAAAATCCTGATTCTCCTACAATACAAGTTTTTAATAGTACAATAGAATCAACAAAGCCACGTTCTAAGCCATAAAATTAGGATTAAAAATTGGTGTGACGCGCGCAGCATCAAACTCTTATGGTAACAAGCAAGACTTTCCGTTAATTAATTTACTTGGGACAATTATTCTACGCTCAACTTTGTGGGTTGTTAAAATTGCGGTTTTCACTAAAATAGGAGAACCAATATAAAACCTTTACTTGTTCCACGAAAACTGTCTCTCTGTTCGACATACATACTTGGTTGACTACCAGTATAGATGGAACGGCAGTTTGATGATAGTGTCTTTTGTGGAGGTACTGTTTAAGGGCATTTCCAAAGGTTACGGTGTTCTACTTATTGGTTTTAATCGCGTCTAAATCAGCTTATGAGCGGTGATGGTACTGCTACCCTTAAACCTTCAAAGTTTAAAAAGGTAGAGGCTATTGTTAAGTTTTGTATTGTTTTATCAAGAGTTCAGGGAGGGTACTGTGTGATATTTCGCTCATTAAACTTTGCGTATGGAGTTGTCTTACTTGCATTCTGCTCCGGGGGTAATGGTGTATCAATCAGGTTAAACAAACGTGGCGGGGAGTTAAAATAAGGCAGTTTTGTCGTAAAAGAAAGAAAAGTATGTTGCTGTAATTTGAATAGAGCCTTACAAAATTGGGGATCGTCTGTAGAGTTGCAAGCGTAATCATATACACAAACGTTCATGCGTAATATATGAAACTTGCATTGACATATACATACGTACAATTTTGGAATCAGCAATGCATTATTTTTTGCTCCTCATGTGCATGTAAGAAAGCGTTTCTACATTTACGCGCCATCCGGCTGACGCTTAAAAAAGTAATTAGGAGGTTTAAAATAATTGCTGTTGACAGGCTTTTTACAAGAAAATCTTTTAATAAAAGTTACATCCATACTCTTAGTTAATGACGAAGTGATAAAAAAAACGGTTGCAGATGTAAAATTAATGACAAATCGCAAATTAATTATTCTAGTGTACATGTTAATAACAATACCAAAACAATACGGAGCTAAACAGCGAACATATCAATACAAATGACTAACGCCCAGTTGAAGTTATACATAACAATTTCAAGTAAATACTAGGTATACTTCTTTAGAATTACCTGTAGGGCGCTTTATTAAAGTGAGGAAAACCCGTAAATAGGGGTTATTCATGCCACCAGGTAGAGAAATGTCATTTTTTGCTCCGACTGCCGAAGCGATGAATAAAATTTTTTTTCAAGCGCGAGTCGAATTT
Organism: Calothrix sp. CBUCES-K 9914; assembly: GCF_059640475.1. Taxonomy (NCBI): domain Bacteria; kingdom Bacillati; phylum Cyanobacteriota; class Cyanophyceae; order Nostocales; family Calotrichaceae; genus Calothrix; species Calothrix sp. CBUCES-K 9914. The sequence goes on along the minus strand of NZ_JBXXZH010000136.1, from coordinate 6,632 downwards.
TGGAGTCAAGGAAGTTATGACAAGAGAAAACAATGCCTATCTATGATGCTTACCTCACACTATAGTTGACTCATAGGTGAACAACACTGATCAAAGCCGTTTATCTACATGCACGCAAATCCAATGACACTTGATAATAGCCAAGGGCTTACCTATAAAAACTCTCAATCTCCTGGACAGCCATCTTTAACTCTTACGGGGAACTCGAATAACCCTTTTAGCCATTCAGGGTTGAATTTTAACTCCAATGACAGCAAGAAAATTCCTGTTGAGGATACTCGTATTGGTGATATTGTTCCAGGCAGGGTTGCCAACATTAAAGTAATTGGAGTTGGTGGTGGTGGCAGTAATGCTGTTAACCGCATGATTGCTTCTGATGTTTCTGGAGTGGAGTTTTGGTCTATTAATACCGATGCTCAAGCGTTAACACTTACATCTGCTCCCAGTCGTTTGCAAATTGGGCAGAAATTAACACGCGGTTTGGGTGCGGGTGGGAATCCTGCAATTGGTCAGAAAGCCGCAGAAGAGTCGCGCGATGAAATTGCGATGGCTTTAGAGGGCGCCGACCTAGTATTTATAACTGCTGGGATGGGAGGCGGTACGGGAACAGGTGCTGCTCCGATTGTTGCGGAAGTGGCGAAAGAAATGGGCGCCTTGACGGTGGGTGTTGTAACACGTCCGTTTATATTTGAAGGGCGCCGTCGCATTAGCCAAGCCGAGCAAGGTATCGAAGGACTCAAAAGTCGAGTTGATACGCTGATCATAATTCCCAACAACAAATTATTGGAAGTGATCCCCGAACAAACTCCAATGCAAGAAGCATTTCGCTACGCTGATGATGTACTGCGGCAAGGTGTACAAGGTATCTCGGATATCATAACAATTCCCGGTTTGATTAACGTGGACTTCGCCGATGTACGCGCAGTAATGGCAGATGCTGGTTCGGCGCTAATGGGCATTGGAATCGGCTCCGGCAAATCGCGCGCACGCGAAGCAGCAATTGCCGCAATTTCTTCCCCACTATTAGAATCCTCGATTGAAGGAGCGCGAGGTGTCGTATTTAACATTACTGGTGGTAGTGACTTAACACTGCACGAAGTCAATGCAGCTGCCGAAACTATTTACGAAGTTGTAGACCCTAACGCCAACATTATTTTTGGTGCGGTTATTGACGACCGACTCCAAGGAGAAGTGCGATTAACTGTAATTGCCACGGGTTTTACTGGCGAAGTTCAAACTACGTCAGCACAAGGCGCCAGCGTTAGCCCGCGTGGGGGAAATATGGGTTCCCCACCACCAAAACGCCCGATGCCAATGCAGCAACCACCTTTTAATCCACCACCATCACAACAACAACAGCAACAGCAACCACCTGAACCCAAAGAAAAACCCGGATTGGACATTCCCGACTTCTTACGCAAGCGCAATAAGAACCAATAAACTAATATCAACTAGTTTGATTATCTAGTTTGATTATTGAGTGTGATTTGATGACCCACAAACTATTGTAGTACAAATCCACTGTGTTCCCACATCCAATCAGTTAGGTAAAAGCGATTTATGCCCATGTATTTTTAAAAATGTTTTAAAGATAAGAGTGTATGAAGCCTTAAACCTAATTTTGACTGACATCAGTTCAACCTAGCTTACTAGCAAAGATTTATACTTAACCGGGCTGAGTATCAGTTCCGGATATTGCTGTCGCAACGAGGTGAAATTGCAATAAATTAGAGATCAGAACAATTATTCATTTTTATACAAACAATTGTTCTTTTGGACAAAGTTAATTAATACAGGTAAGTTTGATATCTACCAAATAAAACAATTTTCTGGCCTCAACTTGCAATAGCTTCTTGCAACCAGTTAATGACCTGTTGACCGAGACGAGTACCCTCGAATCGGTCAATTTCGCGTATACCTGTTGGACTCGTGACATTTACCTCAGTTAGATAACCACCGATAACATCAATTCCAACAAATATTAAACCGTCTTGGCGTAAAGTAGCAGCTAATTGCTGGCAGATATCAAGTTCACGCTGTGTGATTTCGGTTTTTGCAACAGTTCCACCTGTAGCCATATTGTTGCGAAACTCTCCAGCAGCAGAAAGACGGTTTAAGGCGCCTATCGGTTCACCATTAAGGAGTATTATACGCTTATCTCCGTCTTTAGCTTCCGGTAAGTATGTTTGCACCATTACAGGCACACGACCGCTAAACGTGCTGAGTTCAACAATCGAGTTGAAATTGCGATCACCTGCCTGCATGAATAAGATACCTTCTCCTGCTTTGTTACCGAGAGGTTTTAGAATAGCGGTGCCTTTAGCTTCAACAAATTTACGAATTATAGATTTATCAGCGCTAACAATCGTTTCGGGGATAGCTTGAGTAAACTGTAAAGCATACATTTTTTCATTAGCAGCCCGTATTCCATTTGGACTATTGACTACTAAAGTTTTAGCTTGGTCAATATAATCAAGAATATATGTTGCGTATAAATACGGTACATCGACAGGTGGGTCTGTCCGCATAAATACGGCATCCATTGTATCGAGACAGCAGTTTAAGCGTTCCCCTAGTTTATACCAAGGAGTTTTTGCTTCCCAGCGTCCCTCAACTAACTCAATGGGTGTAATCTCCACCCGTTCAAGAAGAGCCACTGCTTTGCTATCAACTACGCTAAGTTGACTTGCTTGAGTTATCCAAACTTCATGTCCCAACACACAGGCAGCTTCCATCAAAGCCACACTCGTATCGTGACAAGGGTCAAGCAGGTGGATAGGGTCAATAATAAAAGCTAATTTCACTCGTTTTGCCTCTGGCGCCGGAAATATCTAAGATTACACTCCTCTAGATTATCCTCCGAAGAGTACCTTATTGAGTGTAAAGTGCTGAGTGCTGAGTGCTGAGTGTAGAGTGTAGAGTGCTGAGTGCTGAGTGCTGAGTGCTGAGTGTAGAGTGCTGAGTGCTGAGTGCTGAGTGCTGAGTGTAGAGTGCTGAGTGATTATTCCTAACTCCTAAATATTGTACAGACGCGATTAATCGCGTCTCTCCTAACTCCTAATTTCCAATAATTCATCTAACTTTCCTTTTGCATCGAGTGCGTGGATATCGTCGCAACCACCAACGTGGAGGTCATCAATAAAAATTTGTGGTAACGAGCGTCTACCGTTCGCGCGTTGTGCCATTTTACCCCGTGCTACCTCGTCTCCATCAATAGCGTACTCGGTAAAATCAACCCCTTTGTCTCTTAACAGAGCTTTCGCGCGAATGCAAAACGGACAGGTTTTCCACGTATATATTTCAACTTTAGCAGTCATGGCGCCTTTACTTCAGTAACATTTCTTCATTTTAAAGGCAGTTGCTTATAAGCGCTCTAAAGAAGCGAGAACATAGTTATCATGTATTATTATTCAAATAAGGTTAAAAGCAACAACATGCTTCTAAAAAATCTGATTGTAGGTTGGGTGGAGGAACGGAACCCAACAGAAACGCGATTATTTATGTTGGGTTCCGCAAAGCCTTCACCCAACCTACAATTGTTAAATCAGTGCCATTCTACGCTATGTGTGGGTAGTTTACCCGACAAATATTTAAGTTTGAGAGACAAGCTTGTTATTTTTCTTTCTTAGTCCGAAAGCACTTATAGCTATAAAACCCATAGCTGCAACAGTTGCAGGTTCAGAAACTTTTCTTCTTGCCTTGCCTTTACCTGTACCGCTATTACCTAAATTAGTACCGCTAATGCTTTGATAGCGAACACCAAAGTTGTTTAAATCAAAGCTGTTGATAATACCGTTAAAAGCTAAAATCGCAGTGAACTTACCGCTATTACCAGTAGTTACTCCGCCATTACCTCCTCCCTGGCAGGTATTACCATCTGTAAAGCATACGCCAATGTTACCAAAGCTGTTGGGGAATGAGCCGGTACTGTCGTTGGAAAAAAGTCCTCCACTTAGCACTCGTGTGTTTCCAGAACCGTTAGTGCTTCCAGCTCCAACTAAGCCAGGACTGGTATTAAAACCTAAAGCAGAAGTTCTAGAGGTAATGCCACTGCTAGATGTATTGAATAATTTGATATCAAATTTTGCCTCGGTTTTAGCACTGGTGCCTGTACCAACTGTGGTAAAACCTAAAAACTTAAAAGTTGCTAGTGATGAAAGCCCTGTAACATTTTGTGTAGCAACATTCCCATCAAAGTAAACATCAAACACTTGATTTACGTCGTTGGCATTAATAGTAACTCTGTCTTCAGTACTGGAAAAGGTAAAAGCTGAAGCAGAGGGAGCAAAAGCAATTGAACCAACTGCTACCGTCATTATTGCGGAGACAACAGTGATAGGTTGTTTGAAAAACATTGATATATTATTAATTCAAATTTTTAATGTGACTTTTACACCATAAACAATCTAATTACATATCGTCTATTAATTTGCTATATATTCATTGATACTTCAATTAAAGCTTAAAAAAAAATATATTAACAGTATAAACACCACCAAGATTAAAATTTTATTACAGGAAATAAAGATATCTATTCTCAATATAAAAATCAAATACAAGTAAATACACTTATTTTCAGACAAATAGGGAAGGGGCATAATATTGTTGTGCCCCTATGACGATATTTCTATGTAGTTTGAGTTTAAGTAATTACCGCTCGTGTGCTGCAAAATGAATTAGTTGCCCCAAGCGCTGACGTAAAGTTTCTAGCCCCAAACGATGGGTGGCAGAAATAAATACAGCCATTGGAAATTCTTCGCGCGCTATTTCAAGGGTATCGCTGCTAACTTCATCTATTTTGTTAAACACTACTAACGCTGGCCCAGGAGTAACAGGCATTACAGATAAAATATCCCGCACCGCGCGAATGTGACTCAACCATGCAGGATGCGATAAATCAACTAAGTGTATCAAAGCATCTGCTTCGGTCACTTCTTCTAAAGTCGCGCGAAAGGCATCCATTAATGCTTCTGGTAGTTCGTGAATAAATCCTACAGTATCTGTCACCAGAATTTCCTGGGGTAGGGAGTCTAACGCATCGGGAACTACCAAACGACGTGTAGTTGGGTCAAGCGTTGCGAACAATTGGTCAGCAGTGTATACTTCAGCGTTTGTAAGCGTATTTAATAAAGTAGACTTACCAGCGTTTGTATATCCAACCAAAGCCACAGAGGGAACTTCTTGGTGTTGGCGCCGTTGACGCAACCGTTCTCGATGTGCTTGTAGTTGGTTGACTTCTTGTTGCAAACGGGAGATACGGCGACTAATGGCACGGCGTTCGGTTTCTAATTTAGTTTCACCAGGACCTCGTGTACCAATACCACCCCCCAGTCGAGACATCGCTTCACCTCGACCTGTTAGGCGAGGCAACATGTACTCTAACTGCGCCAACTCAACTTGTAATTTACCAGCCCTTGATTGAGCGCGTTGTGCAAAAATATCTAATATTACTTCGGTACGGTCAACGACACGAACACCGATTTGAACTTCTAAGTTGCGAACCTGCGACGGTGTAAGGTCACGGTCGAAAACAACTAAGTTTGCTCCTAAAGTTTGTGCTGTTAAGGCAATTTCTTGAACTTTACCTTCCCCGACAACAGTTTGGGGATGGGTACGGCTGCGTTTTTGCCACATAGTTTGCAAAACTTCGCCGCCTGCGGTATCAACCAACCGCCCTAATTCTTCGACAATATCTTTAAATTGTTGCGCGCCAACATTGTCGGTCATAACACCAACAATTACAACGCGGTCATGGTCGCTGTCAACATCAGTGGCAACATACTCTCGTCGAAATTCTTCTTCGAGTCCTTCTACCAATTCCAGAAAGTCTTGGTTTGATAGAACATCTAAACTCATTGCTGGCGAGACATTCCAACTTGGTGCTGGAAGTTTGTCTTTCTCATTTAATGAGGCGCCACTGTTAATTAAAACGCGCGCATCTTGGGCAGTGAGATGTGCCAAATAAGCTTCTTTAACATATCCCGTCGCACCACCGCCACGTTTGGTAAATCCAGTTCCAGTAATATTGAGTACGACCAAGGCATCAAGACGTTGCATAGCCATAGCAGTTAAAGCTCCTTCCGATGGTGGTTCTGGCTTTAAGTGCGTAGCAATACAACGAATACCGCTAAGTCGTTCTGCACCGTAACGGGGCAACTCTAAAGGCGGGATCTGCGTTTGACGCGGAGTGCCTACACCAACCCGGATAACTTGTCCTCGACGGTTGACATAGGCACATACAGGTAAATTGATCTCAGTACTAATTGCAGCCAAACGCTGGGAAAATTCGGGCGTCGTAACGGTGTCGCCCGGTAAGCGCTGGTGGTACAGCCGCTGCAGTTGTTTTAGCTGGCTGCTTTTTAAACCTTGGAGATTACCAAAGATAGTCTCGATAGGCGTTTTATACCAGTTCACTGGTCCTCGAATGCTTCCATGTCTATTTTACAACATCCATTTTGTTGTCAGACTCTTACTTTTGGTAGATGCATGGTCATATAGATTTCTATTTTGGGCACCCTATGTAGAGACGCCTGTAAAGAAGCTTTAAAACTAGAGCCTAACAACGATGCTTCTTCCGTACAAAGCGCGTGCTAAATTTTAATTAAAATCGATAATTATCCTTTATAATCAAG
>NZ_JBXXZH010000135.1:0-25226 GCF_059640475.1 Calothrix sp. CBUCES-K 9914 | reverse complement strand
TTTGAAAATAAAGGATATTTATCGATTTTAATTAAAATTTAGCACGCTATGTACGAAAGAACCGATATTTTCGAGCTTGTTTGCCTCTAATTTGAGCATCTTCGTCATTAGCATCTTTAATCGGAGTCAACTCTTTAACAATATCGGCTTTGCGAAACTTTAACCATCTTGAACCTTCTAGAAATGTTTCGCGATCAAAATGGTAGCCAGATTCGTAAAACATATCGGAAAAAAACACATGTGAATTCTCATCAAATACATCAAAAACTGTGTTTTCTAGTTTATCAAAAAGGCTTGATTCATCTAAATAATCTGGTTTTATATCTACACTTCTATCAGCTAAAGCGACTTCTCTTATAGCGTCACCTTTAAACATAAGTAGAGTTCCATCTTTATCCTTTAGAAAAACTTCGGAGTCTTCTTTAGGTGTCCAAGATGTATTGAGCGCATTTTCTGTAATTTCGCCGTGTCCTTCTTTTCCCAATGACTCAAAAGCTACAATAAAATCCCTTTGTTCTTTTACTTTCACTGTCTCTTGCTGTTGCAAGTCGCTAGAAACGTCTTGTATTTTCTCAATAGTAGACGTACTTGTCGCCATTGCATGATCGGTATCAAGCCCTAGGTTCTGAGTACAGAAAGCAGAATTAAGACTGAAAATTGTGCAAGAGCCAATCAAGAGGACACGATTTAAGAATGAGCTTGGAGCAAAAACAGTACTTACAGTAACAGTAAGAAAACTAACAAGACCAATTATGTAAAATCTAATTTTACGCATAAATTAATTTACCAAATAGTTATTGACTACTTGTACGGTCACGCATTAACCTATTTATTACTGCCTGACAATTCAAGTCAAAAAATAATGACTATATTTAGCAGTAGCAATCCTCATTTCTCACGCAATATGAGAAGTTAGCGTTTCAAGAAACGGATAAAATTAGCAAACTTTTGAAAATTACCAATGGCTTCTTTGCCATTAGGAATATATCCTTTTATCCCATCTCCAATGTCCTCCCACATTCTGGAACCTAACCACAGAACTAAGACACCATAAGCAATCAACATGACAATCGTGTCCTTGCGAGGAACAGGAGAAACCAGCGAACTTAACACGATCACTGTTGAGAAAAATCCAATGCCAATCCGATAAATCTTTTTCAATCTCCGAAGAATTTTCAATAAAGGTTTTCCTGAGTCTCTCAAGTGTTGATTTTCAGCAATGAGGACGGCTTGGGGAAATGCAACATACAAAAATGTGGTGATCAGTGTCAATAACCAGTAAGTAAAGCTAGTTTTAGCAATAGTATTTGCGTTTGGTAGTCCACCTTGCCCGCGCAGTGGAAATATCTGGAACTCATTACCCCATTGCCGTCCAAATAATCAGTATAGAAAACCCTATCCATCGGCAAAAGAAAAAGCTTCAGATAGCGCACAAGAAGATGCTGGAAATAATTTTGGACGAATTGCTCGTAGTGGACAAGGTAATTTATTAAATGATTATTTATACGAGATTCAAAATTTAGAACATTTAGAAATTAAAATTAAACATTGGATAAAAATATTTAAAGCTCTTGCAGAAGGTCGAAATGATGAACAAATTGAGTCTGCTCTCGATAGAGTTTTGAAAGATGTACAGCAAGATTTATCAAGCTCAGACGAAGTTTAATTTGCTGATGAAATAAACAATACATTTGTGAATGTTTATAACTTAAACTATTACCTTAGATTCTTGACAGTGCTTTACTATAAGCTAGACTCAGCATAAGTAACAAATGCTACTCACGTGTAGCTTGCGGTATCTTGTAACAATAAACAGTTGCTACAGTAGTGTTTACGTCATAAGTTTTCGACAGTTCTTTCTTCTTGGTTCTTCCTTTGTGTTCTTTGTGTCTTTGTGGTTCATTCCTCTTATTAACCCCTCTGTGTCTCTGTGGTAAAAAAATACTTGTAAAAATTGTGGAATTAACCAATAAACGTTGGGTTTCGTTCCTCCACCCAACCTACAATTAATATGTATTAGATAGATAAATTTAGATTTTAAAAGGCAGAAAGGAACAGGCAGGGATGCCTGTTCCACAAGAGTTGTATTATTTTTGGGTGTGTAAGTTAGAGTTGTTTTACTTCAGAAACTAACTTGCCCACCATGTCTTTAGCGCTACCAAAGAGCATTGTGGTTTTATCTTTGTAGAATAATTCGTTTTCGACACCAGCGAAACCTGCACTCATACCGCGTTTAATAACAATAGTATGTTTGGCTCTATCTACTTCTAAAATGGGCATTCCGTAAATAGGACTTGACTCATCGGTACGCGCGGCTGGGTTTACTACATCATTGGCGCCAATAATTAACGCGACATCGGTTTGGTCGAATTGTGGGTTAATATCTTCCATGTCGTGTAGCTGTTCGTAGGGTACATTTGCTTCAGCTAGTAACACGTTCATGTGTCCAGGCATTCTACCTGCTACTGGGTGAATGGCATATTTTACATCTACACCCATACGTTCGAGTTGGTCTGCGAGTTCGCGAACACCGTGTTGTGCTTGTGCTACTGCCATCCCGTAACCTGGGACTATTACTACGGAACGCGCGTATCCTAACATCATCGCACCTTCTTCGGGGTCGATGCTGCGAACTGATTTGTCGGTTGTATCTCCACTACCACCAGTAACGGCGCCAGCTTCGGAACCAAAAGCATCAAACAGAACGCTTATTAACGAACGGTTCATTGCTTTACACATTATTTCGGTAAGGATAATACCTGATGCACCAACTAAGGCGCCTGCGATAATGAGCATATTGTTCATCACCACGAAACCCGCAGCAGCAGCAGCTAAACCCGAAAATGAGTTCAATAACGAAATTACTACGGGCATGTCACCACCACCAATGGGAATGACGAACATAACACCGAGAATTAAAGATACAACTGTTACTGCTGAAAATACTGCGAGATCATGAGGCGCAATTAGAAGATAAGCGCCACCCGCAAGAAATGTGATCAAAAGCAAAGCGTTAAAAGCTTTCTGGAAGGGAAATTTTATTGGCTTGCCAGTTACTAAACCTTGAAGTTTGGCAAAAGCCAGCGTACTGCCTGTAAAGGTAACACCACCAATTAATACATCAAGCAGCATCGAAATATTCGAGTCAACAGACACAAATTCGTTATGTTGTCTCAACCGCCAGAATTCAGCAATGGCAACAAGACCAGATGCTGCACCACCTAACCCGTTGAGCAAACCGACCATTTGAGGCATTTCGGTCATTTGCACTTTGTAGGCGCCTATTATTCCAATTACTGAACCAATAGCTAAACCGATTAAAATCATTTCGTAGTTCAGCACATGACTATCGAGCATAGTAGCCACAATAGCCAATAACATACCAACTGCTGCGACAACGTTACCTTGCCGCGCGGTAGCTGGTGAACCTAATTTTTTTAAACCCAAAATAAATAATGATGCAGCAACGAGATAGGTGAGTTGGATTCCTGTTGGCAAAAAATCTGTCATATTGTTGGTAGTTAGGAGTAGGGTGCGTGACGCTATAAAAATTTTTAAACGAAGCTAATCATCAGGTGGCGTCACGCACCGGAACGAGGAGCTGAGACGCGAAGTTAGGAGGCTTTTTTCTTGAACATTTGGAGCATTCTGTCTGTGACTAGAAAACCACCTACTACGTTGACCATTGCTAAAATTACGGCAATTAAACCAAGGATGACTGATAAGTTTGTTTCTCTGGCGCCGGAAGCTACGATGGCGCCAAGTACAGCGATACCAGAAATTGCGTTGGAACCTGACATTAAGGGTGTATGAAGTGTTGGTGGTATTTTGTTAATGACTTCAAACCCGATAAATGAGGCTAGAACAAATACAAACAATGCGGCTATTAATGCTTCGTTCATGATTAATGATTTTGGGAGTAAATGGTGATATAGATGTTGCGTTACAGCACTTTATTATTTCGTTTTAATTGATGTTTGTTGTAGCTGTAACGCACCCTACGTTAATCGTCAAATTAACTAACTGCGGCTGTTTGCAATGCTTCTTTTACCCGTGAGTTGCGAATTTCTCCGGCATGGGTAATACAAGCGTCGTTGATAATGTCGTCGCCAAAGTCGATTTGTAGAGCGTTATTTTTGATAATTAATTGCAGTAATGATGTGAGGTTTTTGGAATATAACTGACTGGCGTGTACTGGAACTGATGATGGTAAGTTTATTGGTCCAATGATGGTTACGCCGTGTTTCACGATATCTTTACCTGGTTCTGTACAAGCACAGTTTCCACCTTGTTCGGCTGCTATATCTACTATTACTGAACCAGTTTTCATTCCCATTACCATTTCTTCTGTGACGAGTAATGGTGCTTTTCTACCTGGAACTTGAGCAGTAGTAATTACTACGTCCGCAGTTTTAATATGAGCGGCAACTAGTTCCTGAGTACGTTTTTTGCTGTCTTCAGAAATTTCGCGCGCGTATCCTCCTGCGGTTGCTGTTTCTTCGTCGAGTTTTACTTCGACAAATTTGGCACCTAAGCTTTGTACTTCTTCTTTAACCGCTGGACGAATATCAAACGCTTCAACGATGGCGCCTAAACGTCGTGCTGTTGCTATTGCTTGTAACCCAGCAACACCAGCACCCATAATAAATACTTTTGCTGGTGCAATTGTACCTGCGGCAGTTGTTAACATTGGGAAGTATTTAGGTAATGCGGCAGCAGCTATTAATACCGCTTTGTAACCAGAAATTGAAGCTTGTGACGATAGCGCGTCCATACTTTGCGCGCGGGTTGTACGGGGAATCATTTCCATCGATAGCGCGCTGACTTTCCGTTCTGCTAGTTTTTGGGCTATTGCTGGGTTTCCTAATGGGTTAAGGAAACTTATAAGCACAGAACCAGAGCGCAGTAGTTCAACTTCTGAACTTCCATCTGAGCGTTCTTGAGGAGGACTGACTTTTAGTACTACATCTGCCTCACCCCAAACTTTAGCTGTGTCCGCAATTATTGTGGCGCCTGCGGCTTCGTATGCAGCATCACTAAAAAAAGCTCTGTCTCCTGCACCTGTTTCTACTATTACTTCTAAACCCTGTTTTACCAGTCGGGCAACTGTATCCGGAATTAATGCTACGCGACGTTCACAAACTTCAATTTCTTTGGCTACTGCAATCTTCATGAAATCTCCTGACAGCTAAATAATAATGATTTGTCTCAAAGTTCTGCTTCAAAGTTTGGCTTCAAAGTCGGTAGTTTATATCACTCGTTAAAAGCGTATAAAACTTGATGAGACTAGAATCTAAAAACTGCATTAATCGTCAACTAACTTTAATGGCTTATTGCACATCCTAATCTGATCCCCAATTTTTGACACCTTTGTCTTCAATTTCTGTTAGGGATTTTCACATTTATTAACTCTTTTTTCACATAATGCAATATTGCCTAAATTTCTCGGTGTACTTAAGATATATTATTCACTGGTCATTCAGTTGCTTTTTGCCAATTCTATTGTATTATTTACGCTTTTTTATATTCCCCTTCGATATCGGCGCTCCCGGCAATCACTGAAGCCAAGTCGAACTAGCTGCCGATGCATACTAGTAATTATACTCAATAAATGACCAGTAAATAAGCTGTTTAAGTTGTTGATTACTTAATTAGCAGGACAAACAACAATTAACGCGCTCGCAGCTAGCCATAAATAACCAACATCCCTTTTTAATTAATTTAGCGGAACTTTAGCCATTATTACGCGCTAACTCGGCTGAATTTCTATAAGAAATAATAAAATTTAGATATATTTAGTAACATCTAGAAACAAAAACTCAAGGGTCAAGGGTAAGGGTTAAGGGAGAAGGGTCTATTCATCGTCATCCTTCACCTTTACTCTTTGTCCCCCTTCACCCTCTTGTTTTAGGCACTTTTGCGGTGAATTAACGTCGAATTACCTGCGAGTCAGTAGTAAAGTTTAGTTACGACGCCTGTTTGCATTTGCCCAGTAAAAACCAATAAATGTCATAGGAGCTTGATTTATGAGACGTTCGCTTGGAATTTTTTCTGCTATTGCCGTGACTAGCTGCTTACTAGCTGGATTTCCAGGTACTAGCATGGCACAGAACGGGTTTACCCTTTGGAGTGGTGTAAAAGGCGATAACCAGCTTAACCACCGTTTTGATTTTGGTGGACAAGCTAATGGTTGGGATAGACTGCGCTTACGTCTTCCCAACAAAAAAATGAAAACTGCTGTCGCGCAATTTGTAATTACTTATCCAAATTACTATGAGGGAAGTTTTGACCCTAAGAAGATTGAAGTTCGCGTCAAAGGTAAGAGCGTACCTTTACAAGAAGCAAAATGGGACAAAGCTAACCACGCTATCGAAATCTTTCCCCAAGAACCAGTTCCCGCAGGCAGTAACGTAGAAATTGTTCTCTCGAACATTAAAATGCCTTCCTTTGGTGGTATGTATTATTTCAACTGCTCGATTCAATCTCCAGGTGATGTACCTCTATCTCGCTATATTGGTACTTGGATTGTTAACGTTGGCGCCTAAATTACCCCTAAATTACGAATGTGGGAGTGTGGGAAAAACTAGACCTTCCACTTTCTCAACCTCCTCCATCCTTTACCCTTTTCCGTAATTTACGGATTTACTTTAGGGTGATATAATAGTAGATTGTGACTTTTTGTATTAAAAAACGCTCGCGAGGACAAAAATATGAAGAGAACTCTAGAAGGAACTAACCGTAAAAGAAAGAGAACATCGGGATTTCGCGCGCGGATGCGGACTCCAGACGGTAGAAACGTCATTAAAGCACGGCGTAGAAAAGGGCGTCATCGCTTAAGCGTATAAGCAGGTTATTATCTGCCGTGGCTTTACCCTCACTGCACCGTCTAAAATCCCGCCAAGATTTTCAGGCAGTCTTTCGGGAAGGAATACGTCGGCATGGTTCTTACTTAACGTTAAGAGCTTTACGACCTTCACCTTCCACGCTAAGAGGTGCAATCACAAGTCCAAATGTAAGTCCAAATGTAAGTCCAACTCCAAATTCTGTAGATGTTGATACTGCTGACTTTGCAGTAAGTCCAGAAAAAAGCTACCTTGATTCACCAACGCTAATTGGTATATCAGTTAGCACCAAGGTGAGCAAGCGGGCAGTAGTTCGTAACCGTATCAAGCGTAGAATTGCAGGGGCTTTACATCAACTATTGCCACGATTATTACCAGGATGGCGGTTGGTAATAGTTGTCAAAACAACTGCTGCACAAGAGTGCGTAACCCAACAATTTCTGCAAGAATTAGAGCAGTTGTTGGTACAAGCCGAGGTGATCAATGGGCATTCGTGAAGAAGTATATTATGAAGGCGGTCCTCACATTGGGGACTTGATATTAAACATACTGATAGGTTTTACCGTTGTAGGTTTGCCTTTGACGGTTGGAGCAATAGTTAGAGCCTTATGGCTACGATTTCGCATTACCGACCGTCGTATTTCCGTTACTGGTGGATGGATGGGACGTGACCGCACTGACATTATCTATTCAGAAATAGTCAAAGTTGTTAAAGTTCCCCGTGGAATCGGTATGTGGGGAGACATGGTAGTTACCATGAGAAACGGTTCTCGCTTGGAGTTGCGTGCAATTCCTAGATTCCGCGAGGTTTACGACTACATTTACGAACGTATCGCCGCTAAAAATCCCGGAATGGTCGGAGTCGAAAAGTAAGTAATGAGTGCTGAGTAATGAGTGCTGAGTGCTGAGTAATGAGTGCTGAGTATTAACTCCTAACTCCTAACTCCTAACTCAATACTTTACTCCTAAACTCAGCACTCAGCACTCAGCACTTTCCACTTATTTCCTGTGCGGCTATCCGTAGTTCCTAGAGGATGATATTGAGCGATAAATTAGGTTTAGATAATTAACACTACCTTTAGGTTGAATTCAGAATAATGGATTTTGGTATCGGGTTCCTCTCGAACAATGTGATGCTGCCAATCATAGACTTGTTCTATAGCATTGTACCGAGTTATGGATTGGCAATTGTAGCATTGACACTGGTAGTGCGCTTTGCACTTTACCCCCTTAGTGCTGGCTCGATTCGCAATATGCGCCGAATGCGAATTGTCCAACCGCTAATGCAAAAGCGGATGCAAGAAGTTAAAGAGCGGTATAAAGATGACCCGCAAAAGCAGCAAGAAGAAATGATGAAGACGCAGCAGGAGTTTGGCAACCCCTTGGCAGGTTGTTTACCACTCTTGGTACAAATGCCTGTGTTGCTTGCTTTGTTTGCGACATTACGGGGTTCGCCATTTTCTAGTGCTAATTACACCGTCAACCTCGAAGTTTTCCCTACGGAACAAATCGAGCGAATTCAACCCCAAGCTTTTGCTACACCACCTCAAAACATTTACGTTACTGATGGTGAGCATATCAAGGTGGCAGCTATTCTTCCGGGTGGAAACAAAATGGCTGTTGGCGAACACACCAAGATAGAGTACCAAACACCCAATGGAAAACCTTTTCAACAAGTTTTAGCAGAACACCCTGACACCAAGTTACTTCCAGAATGGAAAATTACTAAAGGTGAAGATAGGGTTAAAATAGATGCTCAAGGAAATATTGAAGCTTTACAAACCGGAGATGTTACGATTACGGGCAGTATTCCTGGTTTGGCTGCTGATAAAGGTTTCCTCTTCATTGATGCTTTAGGTCGGGTAGGCGCCATTGACCCAGATGGAACTGTTCACTGGGATATTGTCGCAATGATTGTATTCTTCGGTATTAGTTTATACGTCAGCCAATTACTTTCTGGACAAAACACGACGAATTCTAATCCGCAGCAAGATACTGTCAACAAAATCACTCCCGTTATTTTTTCGGGTATGTTTTTGTTCTTCCCGTTACCAGCTGGTGTATTGATGTATATGGTAATTGGTAATATTTTCCAAACTTTACAAACGTATATTCTCTCGCGCGAACCTTTACCAGAAGAACTACAAAAAATAGTAGCAGCTCAAGAGAAAGAGGTCGTAGCAGAGACAAAAAGTATACCGTTTGAGCCTAAAAGTTCCAAGAAGAAAGCTACAGGTTGATAATGGCTGACAGTTCAATTGCAAGAGGTCAAGATTGGTTAACACAACTGTTACAGAAAGCAGGACTTTCTGTAACAGTTCAAGGTGTACAGGAGGATGTTCCTCTCGAACACGATGAGGGTGATAGTTATTGGTTGACAATTGATGAGTCGAATTTATCATCAGAGCAAATCAAGACGTTGATTGGCAGCAATGGTTCGGTACTCGATGCTATTCAGTATTTAGCTAATTCAATTCTCAATCTCAACCAACCACCCGAAGAGCAGGCTTCGTATACCATTGAGCTAAATGGTTATCGCCTTAAACGACAATCGGAAATACAAGCGTTAGCAGAAAATGCTGCCTCAGCCGCGCGCGCTTCCCGTAATGAAATCGAAATTAAGTCCCTAAGTTCGGCGGAACGTCGTCAAGTTCATACGTACTTAAAGGATTATCCCGATTTGGAAACATTCAGCCGAGGTAAAGAACCTCATCGTCATCTTGTTGTGCGTCCAGCAATGGAATAAAATATATTCTTTGAATAATTTAAGATTCCCGACAGCTAAAAAGTGCGTCGGGAATTTGAGCTTTTCAAGTTAAAATAAGAGTGTAATATCAATCACGGGAATCGATTGATATTACTGTTAATTTTGTTTTGAGTGAGGATGTCTCACAAGTCGTATGGACGCAATTTTTATTCCACAGCTAATTCAGGCGCCGGAGCGGACAGAAGAAATTCATGTGGATGAATTTCTGCCCGGTTTAGATACGCTCACACCCGTGCGTGGTACAATGCGCGTTAGACACTGTGGAAATTATATAGAAGTATCTGCTCAAGCTGAATCAATAATTACTTGTACCTGTTGTCGCTGTTTAAAACAATATAACCATCGTTTAGTAGTCAACACGGATGAGATTATTTGGCTAGACGAAGCAGCTAACCAATTTGATGATTTACCTTTAGAGCGTGAAGTTGCAGTTGAGGATTTGGTAGAATCCTTGTTGCCGCAAGGGTATTTTTACCCAAGCGAATGGCTGTACGAACAGATGTGCTTGGAAATACCCCCACGGCAATTATGTGAGCAAAGTTGTGCTGGAATTAAGTCTACTGCCACAATCTCCGAAAATCCTCTTGTTGTTGATAAACGCTGGGCTTCTTTAGAGGCACTTAAGAAACAGTTACCCAACTGATAATTTTGGATTTTAGATTTTGGATTAATCTAAAATCTAAAATCTAAAATCTAAAATCCTATCGGTTTTGTTGGTTATCGTCGGTTTTATTGTTTTGGTCGTTTTGCTGGTTGTCTTCTCCATCGTCTTTGCTTGTGTTACCAGCTCTTACCCAACCTTCTTGGTCACTATCTTCGAGACGAACTTTTTGCCAAGCTTTATCTTCACTCTCTTGTATAACAATCACTTTTTGTTTAAATCCGACACTACCAGCACGGGAAGCGTCTGAAGAAGGTTCTGAGCGTAAACTTAAACCTTGTGGCCAGGTAACGCGCGCTTTATAGGCACCTGGTGGTAAAGGTTTTGGCTTATCGGCAGCTTTTTCTTTATCGCTTGGAGTTGGTTTGGCAGTAGGTTTGCTTTCTGCCTGATTATTTGATTGTTTTGCATTACCACCACTTGTTGTAGAGGTATCAGATTTACTAGCAGTGGGTTTAAAACCAGCACTCGCTCGTACCTCTGGTTCATCATTGGCATAAATTGGTTTGGGAGGAATCTTTGACGATTGATTCATGAAATATAAGGCAGCTGCTACTCCACTTCCTGCTAAAATCGCCAGAGCCAAAATAAATCCCAAAAGATACTTAAAGAAGTTTGAAACCATATTTAACTTTTGTATACTCGATTGTTAATGGCTCAAAAGCTAATAAATGATATATTACTAGCTATTAACTAGCTATTAATTAATTAGCTTGGCGCCAGACATCAACGGGTGTGCTTTGTTTTGATGCTAATCTTGCTCGTCCAGAAGCTGCCCATTCTTGCAGTTTTTGAATTTGCTCTTGGGCAGTGCGAGCGAGAGGTATAATTTGGCTGGCAGCTTCCAGAATATCATCGGTCGTGAAATCCCGGTTTTGACTAAACCCAATGTGCATCGCTTCAATCAAGGTTTGCTCGATTTCGGCGCCTGAAAAATCGGGTGTCTCATAAGCTAACCGCTCGATATCATAACTTTTGAGATTATGAGGACGCAAGCGCGTTAAATGCACATCAAAAATTGCCTTTCGTTCATCCTGACTTGGCAACCCTACAAAAAATATCTCATCAAACCGCCCTTTGCGTAACATTTCTGGAGGCAGGGATTGAATATCATTCGCAGTGGCAACAACAAATACGGGTGAAGACTTTTCTGCAAGCCAAGTAATAAATGTACCAAAAACCCTACTTGTAGTTCCCGCATCTCCCTTGCTGCCAAGTCCTGAAAACGCTTTATCTATCTCGTCTATCCACAATATACAAGGCGCCAAAGCTTCTGCTACTTGTATCATTTGACGAGTACGTGATTCCGACTCACCCACTAAACCAGCAAATAAACGTCCAACATCAAGACGCAGTAACGGTAAATGCCAATAATGAGCTATCGCTTTCGCAGTTAAAGATTTTCCAGTTCCTTGAATACCCACAAGCAACAAACCGCGCGGGTGTGGTAAACCGTACTGACGCGCACGTTCGGTAAACGAACCACCACGTCGAATTAACCAATCTTTAAGAGAATCCAAACCACCGATATCGGAAATTTGCTCAGTAGCAGGAATAAAGTCGAGAATTTGAGTTTGACGGATAGTTTGGCGTTTTTCTTCCAATATTAAATCAACATCGTCAGCTTGCAGTTCACCACGAGTCGCTATTCCCTTCGCTAAAACCCGTCGAATTCGCTCCATGCTTAAACCCTGACACGAGCGTACCAAATCATCTAATATTTTGCTAGATAATGAGTTATTCGTAGCTTGTAACAATCTTTCAATTTCGGCTTTAATCTCTCCTCCACTCGGTAGTGGAAATTCGACAACTGTCAGGACTTCAGTTAAATCATCGGGAATAGCCACACGTGGTGATAATATAACAAGATTTTTTGGCTGTGACTTTAAAACGCGCGCTAAATTGCGGAGTTTACGAGCAATTGCCACATCTTCTAAAAATCTATGGTAATCACGCAATATAAATACTGCGGGTGCAGTTGCAGGTAACTTTTCGACAAACTCCAAAGCTTGTAGGGGGTTACGCTTTCCAAAACCTGCATCGTTGGGGTTGCCCTGAACACCATCAACAAAATCCCAAGTATAAATCGGACGGTTCCCTAATTGTGCAGCTTCGTCTCGAATTGATGCTTCCACCCGTTCCTCTTCATAAGTCGGGATGTAAATTAGCGGGTAACGCGCGCGCAGTAGCAATTTAAACTCATCACGGAAAGTCATAAGAGCTTTTTATTCGTTGCTTATTAGTTGTTAGTTTTTTATCCTTTACCATTGTCATATAAACGTAGGGTGCGTGACGCTTTAACAATCTTACAACGAAGCGTAAGAACCAGTAGCGTCACGCACCTGGTTTTGATGCTCAAATTTACGTGAAAAAATAATTCGACAGTATGAAACGGAGCTCGAACAGGAATTTCTTAACTACCGAATACAGGTACGTCCGCAAGACCCTAGTTTAGGGTATGCACTAGCACAATTAGTCAAAAATGAACCGAAATTGCAGCAAGGACATTCTGCTGTAATTACAGTACCGGGAATTGATGGACTTTTGTCAATAAATTTAGATGCTCCAAAATCAGAACAAGATAGGTTTTTTGGTTATTTACAATGGACAAGAGAAGCTTTACAGGAATTTAGCTTCCCTATAGTTTTGTGGGTTTCGGAGTCTATTTTGGTTAGTTTAGCTCGACGCACGCCTGATTTTTGGAGTTGGCGAGGTGGAGTATTTTGGTTTACGTGCGATAGTACTGAAAAAATAAATAATACAAGAAAACTAAATATTCCAGTAAGTAATCCAACTAAACAGACTAGCAGTTTACCCTTACAAGAAATAATACGCCTAATCGAGCAGATGGAAGCGCAAGATAAAGAGGCGCCTTTACTACCAACACTTTACAATAGTCTTGCTAATGCTTATCTACAACGTCATTCTAGTCATCAAGACAGTACACTAGCGATACAAGCTTATGAAAAGGCTATTAGTTTGCAAAAAAAATTGGATTTCAAAACTGATTTAGCTGAAACTTTGCTTCATACAGGAAATTTATATCTTGAGCTAAAAAATATTAAACAAGCTGATAGCTATTTACAACAAGCTTTACAAATTTCTCGCGAGATTAAAGATAAACAGGGAGAGGCGGATACTCTTAAAGCTATCGGTGATACATTAGAATTTCTTAACCAGCGTGAAGAAGCATTAAACTCTTACAAAACGGCTTTGTCATTATACCGTGAGATTGGAGATGAGCTAGGAGAGGCGAATGTACTGCAAGAATTTGGTAAGTTAGCACAGACGGCACAAGCTTTGGAATATTTTCAGCAAGCGCAACTTCTTTACATTAAATGTGGTGATATTTACAATCAAAGCCGTAACTTATTATTTATTGCTGAGACCCTTCTAGATGTGGGAAATAAAGAAGGCGCCTACGCTTCTTTTAACAATGCCCTTCATCTAGCTGCATCGATTAGTAATACCTCATTGCAAGAATATGCTCAAAAGCAAATTCGCTTACTTCAAGATGAAGATAGCCAATTTGAGCGCTAACTGTCTTAGGAAAATATGCCACAGTAAAAATACTACAATAAACTGTAAATATTATTGCTAATATCTCTCTTAGGATAGATATAGATAGATATCTAAATAGCTTATGATTCGGGATTATGAATTTATTGCCCGTTGTATAATATTATTTAAGGTTTTATAATATGGTAGATTCAGGTCAACAAGACAAGTATAATTTTCTTTTTCCTCGCAGTTCTTACCGTGGTAAAGTGAAGCCGGAAAACCTAGTATTTAATGCTAATCTTCAAGAGTTTGCACAAAAAGTAGGATATATTAGTGCGCTGGAAACATCGGGCAAACTTGCACCCGACGAAGCATACGACCAACTTAAAGTGCTGTGGAAGCAGTTAAAACGCAGTAAAAAAGAACTTGGTATTGGCACCGAAGCGCCAAAAGATATTTAGGATATCGATTAAGATATTTGAGACTGATTAGTGCTACTCATTTCTATTGCTACTCCTGATCAATAATTTGAAAATCATTCTCAGCGAGGGATAAAACGAGGTCTTGTGAAGAGACTTCAATTATCCAGTTATCACTCGCTTGACCGTCAGACAGAATTTCTTCTCCACGAACTATACCGATATTTCCAGCTACATAAGCTGGACGCAATACAAAAACTTTGTCTCCGACTTGCGGGGTTCTTGAACTGTTCAATGGCGTTCCTCGACCAAAAATTACTAAAAATTAGCTGTATAACTTCAATTTACCATTTTCATAACCTCATCTTAACCAAAATTTTGTCCGTGTATTTACTTGTTGGAAATATTTTCAGTATTGGAAGCAGTGGCGCCCATCACGACAACAATTTTGCGTCATTCCAGACCTTGTAGAGACCGAATTAATACGGTCTCTACACACCAATTTGCGTGATTTAGTATTTTTGTATTAATAGCTTTAGTGCTTAATACGAATTTACGAGCGTTGCCAAATTTTGATTGTTTTATCTAAACTCGCACTTACCAGCGTTTCTCCTGATGCAGTAAACGTTAACCCAGTAACTGTATTACTATGACCGATAAATGTCGCTAGCAACTCACCGCTCATCTTATGCCACAATTTAATAGTTCTATCCGCGCTACCACTGGCGATAATATCACCATCTGGACTCAAAGCTATTGCACAAACTGCATCGCTGTGTCCTTTCAACGCGCGCTCTAGTTCACCTGTTTGTAAGTTCCATACTTTTATTGTTTGGTCACGACTACCACTAACTAGTGTTTTGCCGTTGTTAGCCAAACATAAACAACTGACGATATGTGAATGCGCGCTGAATGAATGTACTAGCTCAGTTTCTTCTCCCTGAATATGCCATATTTTGATTTTACGGTAACTACCAGTAACCATAATTTTTCCATCAAGACTCAAAGCTAAAGCGTGAGCTGCGGTATCATCGAGTGATAGCGCGTTGCTCACTTGTCGTAACCTTAAATCCCAATATAAAATTCTCCGGTCGTCACCACCTGTAAATATCATTCGGTTATCTGGTGTACAACCGACGCAGCGCACCATTCCATTATGCTTATGCAATATATCTATCAAATCCCTGGCGCCTACATGCCATATTTTAACCGTGGAGTCGGCACCACCACTTACTAAAATTTGCCCGTCTCTACTAAATGCCAGTGCGTTAATTTCATCGACTACTCCAGACTTACTCCAAGGGTATTCAGATAATGTACAAATTAACTCACCCTTATTTAAGTCCCACAACTTCGTCTCACCCCGACTAGCACTAGCAAGTAATGGTACATTTTGATTACTATTCGTAAAAGCTAGACAGTTAATACCGCGCGTGTGACCGCGTAAAGTATGCCAAAACTCCCAATGACCAGTAAAATGTCGAAGCGGATGTGATGCTATTTGAATAGTCTCGACCAACATTATTTCTTCAAAGCTTTCTACATCATCTTTAACTGTTAATGATTCCAAATACCAATTTAAACCTCCTGAGTATAATAATTTACTTGGAATTACAGTAAATTTTGCGTCACTAGAGTCAATAAACTCTGTAGGTAAAAACCCTGCAATCACAACTTGCTTCTCATGACCCTGTATACCAGAAGACGGGTAGAATAAGCATAGAAAAATTAATAAGTCATGACTTCTTAAATCATCTTGCGTAACAGTCCATTTAATCTTGTCTTTCTTAATTCCATTAAAACTTTCACCATCTGCAACGTAAACCTGGATACTGAAATTAGGATTATCTGTAAGTGCATAAGTAAATTTACTTTCACTCCTAAGATTTCCCTCATCATCTAGAACAATACTTGTCAGAACATCATGTGGAACCTTCTTGACCAACTTACCCAAGCGTTCCTGCATAACGCGCTCAACAATTTGCTCGCGCAATAGGTAATCTTCGGCTTGCTGTTGAAAGTAAGTAGGAAATGGTATCGTCCAGTCTGGCGGTTCCGGATATTCTGGAGGTTCTGGTGGTGGGTTTTTTGCGAGAAGTTCGGCTTGTTGACGCGCTTTTTGAAGAAATTTCGTTAACGCTTCACCTTTAAACGCCATTATCTCGCTGTGACAACCTTTAACAGAACTTTGCAGCAGCGAAACGTCATAAGTTTTAGGTTTTCTCACTCTAGTGAGAAAATCCACTTGTTGTGATTTGAGCAAGCTAGTCCAGTCCATGTGCATACAAACTCATGCGCGCTCTTGCCTACCTAGGTTAATGTAAACAAAGAAACTTTTTCACTCTTATTTTGATTAGATTTATATTATCTATTTGGCTATTCAGTAAAAATAAGTTATTTGGTATCATAAAATACAAATATATTCCGAAATATGAGTAAAATCTCGATGCTAAAATAGCTACCTGATTTACAATCACAGGGAAATATTTTGTGGGGAGATTAATTGTAGCGAATCAACGCGCAAAAAGATTGTTTTGGGTGAATCAGTTTGAAATTTTAGATAAATTTAGAGAAATTTATCTAAAAATTGTGACATAAGTATGTTTTTTAGCTCGAAGGTGCCTAATTTCTACCATTCGAGTGAACCGCAATGCCATATGTATTTGTAACTATTGCTATGATGCGTTTGTTAAGAAATGTATGCAAATTAAAACACCAGACTGGGTAAAGCACGCTGTTTTCTACCAAATTTTTCCTGACCGTTTTGCTAGAAGTAAACAACCTCGGAAGCGACTGCTGCATGAAGCGCGCTGGGAGGACTGGGAGGCAATGCCTACGCTCCAAGGTTACAAAGGCGGTGATTTATGGGGAATTGTAGAACAATTGGACTATATTCAGTCTTTAGGAATTGACGCAATTTACTTTACGCCAATCTTCCAATCAGCTAGTAATCATCGTTATCATACGCACGATTATTATCAGGTAGACCCGATGCTAGGTGGTAATGAAGCGTTTCGAGAATTGCTAGATGCTGCTCACGCACGTAATATTAAAGTTGTTTTAGATGGAGTGTTCAATCATTCGAGTCGTGGTTTTTTCTTTTTCCATGATGTACTCGAAAATGGTCCTCACTCTCCTTGGGTAAACTGGTTTAAAATCGAGGGTTGGCCTCTTGCACCTTACACTGGGGATGCACCAGCTAACTATGGAAGTTGGGGTGGAAACCGTGCGTTACCTGAGTTCAACCACGATAACCCAGAAGTGCGTGAGTACATAATGGAAATTGCTGAGTATTGGGTTAAATTTGGTATCGACGGCTGGCGCCTAGATGTACCATTTGAAATTAAGACACCGGGATTTTGGGAAGAATTTCGAGAACGTGTAAAAGCAATTAACCCTGATGCTTATATTGTCGGCGAAGTATGGGGCGATTCGCGACAATGGTTAGACGGGAAACAATTTGACGGAGTAATGAATTACTTGTTTGCTGGACCTACCATTGCATTTGCAGCAGGAGACAGAGTAGCTCTCGACCAAGTGCAAAGTCGCGACTACAAACCTTATCCTCCATTATTCGCTGCTGAATACGCTGAAAAAATTGAAGAGTTACTAGAATTTTATCCTTGGGAAATTCAATTAACACAGTTGAACTTACTTGCCAGTCATGATACTGCTAGATTAATGTCAATTGCAGGTGGTGACATACCAAGTGTTGAATTATGTACATTACTCTTAATGACATTTCCCGGCGCCCCCAGTGTGTACTATGGTGATGAAGTTGCACTGCCTGGAGCATTAGACCCAGACTCACGACGAGGTTTTCCCTTAGAAACTGCTTGGAATAATGAGGTACTGAATACACATCGTCAGCTAATCGCACTTCGTCACAAGTACCCATGCTTACGGACTGGGGATTACAAAGTGTTGTATGCACAAGGTGAACTTTATGTATTTACACGCTCATTAGATAATGAACAATTAGTAATAGCTGTTAATGCTGGTACTGCTTCTGCCAAAGCAAACCTAGATGCTAGCAAATTACATTCTTTGCCTAATAATGTACTTTATGGTGGCGCCTCTCTCGAACTTAACAACGAATCAGAAACCAAACAGCTCACTTTAGACATCCCCGCACGTAGCGGATGTATTTTAGGAAGGTAGGGTGTGTGACGCTACTAACAATTCTCAACAAAGACATTGATCTAGTGGCGTCACGCACCTGATTAATTTCCCTGATTAATCCCTCTTATCAAATCCTTTCCAAGACCAAGTAAACTTTTGCTGTAGCGAGCAATAATCGCGACAGTCTTTAGCTTTATCTGTAAGTACTTCTGCTGGGTTAACTGCACATTTAAGATAATTATTACTGTTGTAGTACTTACAATTTTTACATGGGTAACTTTCAGTTTTAACTCGTTTGAGCCGATAGAATACAACTCCGACAGTCGTTAAAACAAATATAATTGGTATAAATAATATAGCACTATTACTAAAAGTCGAAGGTTCCAACTTTCTTTGATTAATATTACTATTATCGTATGATCTGGTATCTACACTAATATGTGTATCTAAATTGCTAGAGTTTGAGTCAGTTATACTACCTTCTCTTACGGAGTTCTGCTTCAGATTTTCGTTTAAAGGCATAAAAATTTCCTCAAGGTAATAGCTACCTAGGGACTATCTTATTTTTTACTGGAGTTACATACGAAACAGTTAAATAAGCTACTTAATGATAATCTACTTCCAAAAGCAAACTACCAAGAAGCTCTACTATTAAGAATAAGATTTTCTAAACATTTATACGCTCTAACTATCAGTAGAAATAAAATAGTATCATTTTCTCTCTAACGATAGAAGAAAATATATATATTTATGATCAATTTATATAAGTCTGGATAAAAATAAAAGGGAAGGAGAAAGATTCTTCTTTTCACCCTTCTCCTTTGATTCAATTATTAAATTATGAACCGAAGTCGCCTCTATGAGCTTTGTTACGTGCTAATTCTTGTTCAACTTTACTACGGTCGTAGTCGTTGGCACCAACAGCGCGTTTTGGTAAGTCGTTACCTAATTCCTCACCTGCACGTTTGAGCATGTCGATAGGATTTTTTTGACGACTTCCAGTTCCTAATTCATCGGGGATAACTTCTGCCGCACGCTTACCGCTTTCGATATAATCATCAGTTGTTTCTTTTGCGATAGCTGCATTTTGTGCATTACCTTCTTGAACTCTTTCTTTGATAGCATCAATGGGGTTTGCTAGTGCTGGAGTGATAGCAACACCAGTAAACGCTATAAGACCAACTAGGAAAACAATTACAATGTTGCAAAATACGCGATTCAAGATTTTATTGATTGCTAGCATTCGTGATTTATCCTTGGCTTTTGGCTTTTCACACTGAATGCTAAATAATTTAAGATGGAATTCGCTTCTTCCTGCGGATGGGTAAGCTTTGCGTGCGCGATCTATCAAAGTGTAGAATTGTGAGACGCGGTTAATAGAGACGCGATAAATCGCGTCTCTACGAAAATGTTTATGCGATGCTTACTTCATCAGATAAATATACATCCTGAATTGCATTAAATAATTTTACCCCTTCTTCAAAAGGACGCTGGAATGTCTTGCGTCCGGAAATTAAACCAGTTCCACCCGCGCGTTTATTAATTACTGCTGTGCGTATTGCTTCTGCAAAGTCGTTTTTACCTGATGCACCACCAGAATTTATTAACCCCGCGCGTCCACAATAGCAATTTAGGACTTGGTAACGAGTTAAGTCTATAGGGTGGTCGCTCGTTAATTCAGTGTAAACTTTTTCGTTAGTTTTGCCGTAATGAGTGCCTGTTGCTTTTTCAACTGCACCATAACCGTTGTTGCACTCAGGTAACTTTTGCTTAATGATATCTGCTTCAATAGTTACGCCTAAATGGTTCGCTTGTCCTGTTAAGTCTGCTGCCAGGTGATAATCTTTATCTTGCTTGAAAGCATTATTACGTAAATAGCACCATAATATTGTCGCCATTCCCAACTCGTGCGCGCGTTTAAATGCTTTGCTTACTTCTTGAATTTGCCGCGTTGAATTTTCCGAACCAAAATATATAGTGGCGCCAACAGCTACAGCACCTAAATTCCAAGCTTGTTCAACATCACCAAACATAATTTGGTCAAATTGATTCGGATAAGTCAATAACTCATTGTGATTAATCTTGGCGATAAAAGGTATTTTGTGAGCATACTTACGTGATACAGACCCTAAAACACCTAAAGTCGTTGCTACACCATTACAACCAGCAGCAATTGCTAATCTAATGATATTTTCAGGGTCAAAGTAAATAGGATTTGGTGCAAAAGAGGCACCTGCCGAATGTTCAATACCTTGGTCTACAGGTAAAATAGACATATAGCCAGTATAAGCAAGCCTACCTGTAGAGTAAAGAATTTGTAAGCTGCGAATCACTTGAGGTGTGCGGTCGCTACTCAGCCAAACACGGTCAACAAAATCTGGCCCTGGTAAATGTAGTAATTCTTTAGAAACTTTTGCTTTATAAGTGAGTAAATCTTCAGCTTCCTGTCCTAAAACAGACTCAATAGAAGAAGGCGATGCCATTGTTGAAGTCATATATCTATCTCAGTAACTAAGCGTACAACTTGCTTTTAAGATAACATTTACACTCTAAATCCCAAATACATCTAAAATTAATAAAGTATTTATTTTCTTCTTTTATATACAAATTTTGTCTACACAAATACAAAGTTAATAATCAAAACTAAACGCGAGTATTAGTACTTATAAAAAATTAAACAAAAAATAATTAAATACTCTTAATTTTCCTCTGTACCTCTGTGTCTCTGTGGTAAATAAAAAACTTTTAAAACCACATCTTTTACATTAGCGTTAGCACATGAGATGAAACTCTTCCTCTCGGCAGATTATATTAAAATTATATAGAACCAAAAATATTCTATATAGTACAATAAAACCATAAAAAGTCTTTGATCGGATGTGACAATTATCAAAAACGAGTTAAACAAGTATTATGGACTTCCAAAAATTTAATTTGACCTATTGTGGAATGGGCATCCTTGCCCGTTCAAAGTGTGGGCGGGCAAGGATGCCCACCCCACAAGAAATTTTTGAGTATTTTTTTATTTGGAAGTCCCTTATGGTAAAGTTTAGATTACTCCAATTAGCCGCTTGATTTACAGATTGAGTAAATAAGTAATATAAACATAACAGAGCTATGCACCTTCTTGATGAGATAGATACAGATGAAGATAGACCTTAGTAGTGTAGACTTTAGTGATATCAGTTTTGCAAGCGTTGATTTAGCAATGCTGGAAACCGAAGATGAATTTCGTGCAGAGGCAAAAAGGTTGTTGCCTACTGCACTAGTTAAAGTGGGTGAAGCTGTCGCAGAGCAAACCTGGGAAGAATTACAGAAAACTTTGTTGAAACCAGGTTCAAAAGCGAAGTCTTCTACAAGCGAGAAGCGTCAGTTTGTTAAGGAGACGGGTCGGAACTACCAGCGAAGTGCTAGTACTCGAGATAAACAAGAAGTAGAGGATTATATAGTCGAACAGTTGCGTATTTTTCAAAAGAAGTCCAGATGATTTGTACAACCGTAAAAATACTTATATTGGTAACTTTACTTTAACCATTTTCGCCCTGCTCTTTCTGCTGCTACTTGGGTGCAGTAAAACTTTTTGTCTCCATATACTGCGCCTTCCGAACTGATGACACGAAACTGCCATCCGTTGGGTTCAGAGCAGAATACTGTAAAAATAGAGTCTTGTTGGCAAATAACCGAGTAAATAGTAGTGTTAATCATAATGCTGTAGGATGTATAGTATTACAAAAAATGTATTGCTCTTAGTAGATTTATTCATCCATCTACCTTAGATAACAGAACAATTTGTGAATATATTTCTTTTATACAAACTGGATTTGTTATCTTTCCAATATTTTCGATTTTTGTAATATTTCAGATTTTGCTTTAATCTCTAATCCATGACATGGGTGTGACACCTACGGGGTAAAACACACCTGTATACTGAGGAGCTTCAGAGGCTACAATTAAGATGCTAGTGAACGTGGTGCGAAAGCTGGCGCCAGTGTCATCAGGGTTTCGGCAAGCATAATTGTATGCAAAAATTCAATCATGCTCTAGGGGTATACCTTATATAGGTATCATATCATGTCCGGGTATATAACCATAATAAAACCATCGTAGAGACGCGATTAATCGCGTCTCTACATTGTCGGGAATTATGGGCAAGCAACCGGACATGATATCACCCCTACAAAATATTCTTAATGAAATATTTATTTTCTTAGAACGATATCAGCAGCTTGAAAGGCAAGTGTTTTCACGTCAGCATTTTGACTATTAAATAACACGACTACGGTAGTATTACGACTAGGGGAATACGCCATTAAAGTGACAAAACCATAAGCAGTTCCCGTGTGTCCAACAAATAGACCGTAGGGAGTTGTAAACTTTTCTACGCCTAAACCATACCCATTGCCAATTTCGTTCTCATGTTTCATCACCAGCATTTCAGACAGCATTTTCGGTGATAGCAGGGTTTTTTTGGCAAATAGTGCTTGAGCAAAACTGGCAATATCTTCAGCACTTGATATCAAACTACCGTCACCCAGACCATTACCGTCATTAACTTCCGCGAAACTCTCAAGTTTACCATCTTTATTTCGATCCCCATAACCTGTTGCAGGGTTTCCAACTTCTGGTTCACGCAACTCGGTAAAAGTATGCTTCAACCCCAAGGGTTGTAATATAGAAGTACGAATAGCTTTGGCAAGAGTATTTTTGGTAGTATTTTCAACTATCAGTTCTAATAGAATATAATTACTATCTGTATAAATAAATTTATTTCCAGGCGCCGCTTGTGCGTCAGCATCGTAAATATACTTTATTGCCTCGCGCGCAGTCCAAGGTTTAGAACGACCACGCTCTTTCGTTGCGTCTTTAAAGCCATCTGTGTTTAAATATTCAGCTACACCACTTGTACTACTAAGCAGTTGGCGAACTGTAATCAAATCGCTGTTGGTAATATGGGAACCGATATCATGGGGAAGATACTTATTAATCGTGTTATCTAACTTAATTTTTCCTGCTTCAGCAAGTTTTAACACCGCTACTGATACAAAAGTCTTACTCATACTTGCAATTGAAAACCCATCGCTAGCTTTCATTGGGGTTTGTTTCTCCAAGTCGCTGACCCCTGTGGCACCTATCCATTTACCATTAGGTGTTGAAACATACATAACACCACCAGGTACTCGCTGTTTTTTTACTGACGTATTTAATATATTTTGTAGTTGGGCACCGTTGATTTTTTTGGGAACAGGTTGTACTTGTGCAGCTAGGGATTTACTAGCAGTCTCATGATTAGCTCCAGTAAGAAGGATATATCCTGTGTAACTAGCGATAAGTGATAAGACTGGGGCAATTAGGATGTTTAGTTTCATTAATTGAGCCAATGCGTATTGCTTAGGGAATCTCGACTCTCAGTTTATCCTTAGCTCAGAATGAATGCCACTCGAATCAGAGAAACATAGCTTAATGACCATATAATCCAATTTTTTTGATGGTTGTAGAGTTCTCAAGGCAATAGACTGACTGTGATGGAATTAACAAGTGTTCCTGATTACGAATAAGACGATTAGGATATTGCTGATGCACAAATTCAGAAATATCTTCAATGTTGAGAATAAAATCTTTTGCGTAATCAGCTAATACCTTACCACGCAATCCTAATTGTATAGCCCGTCTTTCAACAGGTTTTTGACAAGGGTTATAATCTGGATCCCACTGCAACCGAACATCAGAATGCTTGACAGCTTGTTGCCATTCTTCTTTACTAGAGTAAAGCTCTGGTATGTAAGTAAAAGTTACTGTGTTTGCTAATATGTAATCAAAAGCTGAACGTTTAATCGAGATTGCCAAAATTACTTCTTGGTTAACTTTAGTTCCCCATCCCGACCGATACATCATCCATAAAAAACTGGGTTTAATCCAACTCATACGGTTAAAAAGAAATTCTCCGCCAAAGTAACCGTGTTGAGCAGCAAACTTTCCAATATTTAGATTATAAGCTTGATACACCACAACGGAATTTTGATCAAATTGAGCCAGAATATGGCGCCCAGATTTGGGCAAACGCTCCACCTGCTCTAGATAAGGTTCCGTTAACAATTTCATCAATAAAAAGTTTTGTACTATATTTGTAAGGAAAATGCAGCTGGTAAAGAACTTTTCTATTTGCTATCTTTCGTTTTGAGGGTTTTCCTGATTTTCTCCATTTATAGTCAATGTTTTTCTGTTATTCTAATTTTACTTGGACTTTGTGAAACAAATAAATCATTTTCGCATTATAGCTTAAGTATGGTATTTTCAGTAAAATATGTAGTTGTAATTGCATATGTATATAAACTTTACATTTAACACCTTTACAAGTATCTGTTAGCAATGGTTTTACAGTTAAAAAAATCGCTTGTGACTATCGCATCAATTAATTTAGATACGTTAGTTATATTTTATACAAACTTCCTGGGTGAGCCTAAAGGTTACGTTCCCGATATTTATGCTGAGTTTGATGTTCCGGGTATTGTATTAGGGATCTTTAAGCCAAAGGCTGTATATGAAGAGGAATTTAGAAATGCAACTCACTGTAAAATGAGTTTATGTTTAGAGGTGGATAGTTTGGAAGATGCTATAGTATATCTCACTAGCTTGGGGTATCCTCCACCTGGCGCCATTATTTCTGCATCTCATGGTCGGGAAATTTACGCTTATGACCCTGATGGCAACCGAATTATATTGCATCAGAGTTAGTTTATTCGTTGTAAGATTGTAAGAGCGTTACGCACTATATATAGATATATTTAAACGATGGGAATAACTCAAAATTATAAGTTAAATACTATTCAGTGGTATCCAGGTCACATTGCTAAGGCTGAAAAGCAACTCAAGGAACAGCTTCGGCTTGTTGATGTTGTGCTGGAAGTTCGTGACGC
>NZ_JBXXZH010000134.1:0-25231 GCF_059640475.1 Calothrix sp. CBUCES-K 9914 | reverse complement strand
TATATACAACTGACTACGCCAATTCCTTTTACAATGCCATGCTCATTGCCAAGGCGGTTCGGCGGACAGAGTACTCTTTCCGCCGACACGCCGCACTATACTGTCTCCTAACAATTTCTATTTCTTCTGAATATCTTTTATCTAAAACAGAATCATCAAATATAATATAAGCATCTTCATCTTTTTCAACTAAGTCTTTCACATTATCCCATAGTAAACGAGGAGTTAACTTCTCTTGTCTTAAATAATTGTTAATTTTATCATGACTAATATTCTGTAAATGTTCTGCTAAGTTTGTAATAGTATAGTTAATTTGGCTACTAAGCAGATACTGACAATAGTCTAGTTTTGTAAACTTCATATTAATTAAGCAATTAGTAATTAAAAGATGTTTTTATTCTCTCATCAAAGGAAGAATAGAAATATTTTTATTAGTTATGGTAATTGTAATAAAAAATCTATGTTTAATATTTATAAAATTTATGTTTAAAGCCGTTTTCGGCATTAATATCTGCTTTGAGCTTTACATTCTAGCAACGTTTACAGCCAAGACTTATTATTGTGGCGCCTTTGCATCATACAACTCATGTGGGGTATCGATGGCGCGGCTTCGCCGCGCCGAGACCGATTGTGCCAGTTGCGTAAGTCCTGTTAAATACACAAAACCCTTATTATTACAATGGTAGAGGAGTTGTATACCATAAGTTAAAAAAATTTAATGTAGCTGTTCAAGATTTTAATAAAGCTATTGATATCAACTCAAATGTCACATATTTTTATGGGAACAGAGGTAAAACTAATTATCAGCTAAAAAATTATCAAGCTGCAATCGATGACTTGACTAAAATAATTCCAGAAGAATCTAAAGATGGTTATTATTACAACTTACGAGGTTTTGCTTACTTTCAATTAGACAAACTTGAAGCAGCAATTAACGATTTTAATAAAGCAATTGAAATTAATTCTAAGGAGCCGACTTTTTATAAAAATAGAAGTGGTGTATACGAGCAACAGGGAAATATTCTAGCAGCTATCAATGATTTAGAAAAAGCTGCAACATTATATTTACAGCAGGGTGATAAGCAAGAATATGGTAAAAGGATAAATAAAATTAAGCTATTAAAGTCTAAGTAAAACAATTTAATAAATTATTCATTATTATAATATAATTTTAATCAAAAAATTATACTGAATTTAAAAATACAGCCTTAATTACTCGTCTTCCTCTTCAGGTGGACGGGTAAGAATATCAAGCAAAATACTGGCGCCTAAAAATTCCTTATTTACGTCAATTTCTTTGATGCGCGCGCAAATAGTTTTAGACTGTTCAATATCTCCAAGCTTTGCGAGCACTAATCCTGAAGCTGCATATGCATTTAGATAAAGTCGAATTTGCGAGTCTTCTTTACGACTTGATAACACTGGTCGAAGTTGTTCCCAGTTTTCGGGTAAGCTTTCTGAGTTTGTAATATTACTTATCACTTGACTAGCAGTACTTAGTGCCATTTCATAATTATTTTTGTAGTAGAAATAACGATATGCGGCGACTAAAACATCTATAGAATTATTTGTTTGAATTAGCGCTTCATTTATGTAGTGTTGTGATTTTGACGTATCTTGCCAATTATCTGCGGCAAGTATTAATAGTTGTTTAATATCATCCGGAACGTTAAACCAAGAAAACATAGAAAATTATGAAATAGGGAGTAGGGTGTGTGACGCCACCAACAAATTTTAAACGAAGCGGAGAACTCGTGGCGTCACGCACCTCTTATACACGCACCTCTTATAAACGATACTTAAAACTGAGTCATTATATACAAAAGCAAGAACAGGATAATCCAAATGATATCAACGAAGTGCCAGTAAATTTCTGCCATTTCGATACCTGTGTGTTTATGGGCAGAATAATGACCCTGGCGCCGCGACCGCCAAATTACACCCAAAATTAGTAACAGTCCGATAAACACATGTAAACCGTGGAACCCAGTCAAAATGTAAAAGCAATTGGAAAATATATTTGTCGTTAGACCATATCCCAAGTGCTGGTACTCGTAAATTTGACCTCCTAAAAACGTGGCGCCCATAATAGCGGTGACAAAGTACCAAAACCGCATTCCCCAAACGCTGCCACGCTTAATTGCTGCATCACCCAGGTGAATTACAAAGCTACTAGAAACCAGAATAGCAGTGTTGATAGCAGGTAAATATAACTCTACCTCAGTACCTTTGGGCGGAAAAACAGGAGTTGCCCCCTTAAAAAACAAATAAGTAGCAAAGAATCCGCCGAACATTAGCGACTCAGAAGCAAGAAAGGTTAACAAACCTATAACTCTTAAATCGGGGTGTTCTTCGTGATGAGATGTATCTGTTGGTGTTACTGCTGTCATAAAACTTAAAAGTGCGCTCGTGTGTGTAAACCGTAGGATAGGTGTCTCGCCTGTCCTTCCCTGCCGTTGTTTGTAGGACAGGCAAGATGCCTATCCTACGCGCTGATATCCGCCAAACTATCCGCGCGGTGGTTGTCGGTCAAACCATATTCATATGGGCCATGTGTGACAACGGGTAATTCTTCCCAGTTTTCAATTGCTGGAGGTGAAGCGGTTGTCCATTCGAGAGTTAGCGCATTCCAAGGGTTATCACCTGCAACTTCGCCTTTTCTCCAACTCTTAATTACGTTGTAAGTAAAAGGTATTACAGAGAAAGCCAACAAAAAGGCGCCATAAGTACAAAGCTGATTAATAGCTGTAAATTGTGGGTCGTACATAGCAACGCGACGTGGCATTCCTTGTAGTCCCAGTTCGTGCATAGGGAAGAAGGTGAGGTGAGTACCAACGAAGGTTAAGGCAAAATGAACTCGTCCCCAAGTTTCATCCAGCATTCTTCCAGTCATTTTGGGGAACCAGTGGTAAATACCTGAGTAAATACCAAACACTGAACCACCAAACAGTACGTAATGGAAGTGAGCGACTATATAATACGAGTCGTGAACGTGAATGTCGAAGGGAGTGGTTCCAAGCATTACACCACCAATACCCCCTAACACAAACATTGACAGTAAACCAATGGCAAATAGCATTGCACTGGTATAGCGAATTTTACCTTGCCAAAGTGTTGCAACCCAACCAAAGATTTTTACGCCAGTAGGCACAGCAACTAGCAAAGTGGAAATAGTAAAGAACATTCGCATCCAACCTGGAGTACCACTAGTAAACATGTGGTGAACCCAAACGAATAAACCTACTACACAAATTGCCAAGCTAGAGTAAGCAATTGCTTTATAACCGAAGATATGTTTACGTGAATGTACAGGAATCACTTCGGACATGACACCGAACACGGGCAGAATCATTAAATACACTGCTGGGTGCGAGTAGAACCAGAACAAGTGCTGATACAGAACGACGTTACCACCTGCATCTGGTTTAAAAAATGATGTGCCAAAGTTGATATCAAACAGTAATAAAACTAACCCCGATGCTAATACAGGAGTAGATACTAGTGCTAAAACCGATGTTGCTAAAATTGCCCAGCAAAATAAAGGTAGTTGATCCCAGCGCATACTAGGCACTTTCATTTTGAGAATGGTAACTACAAAGTTTACCGAACCCAAAATTGACGAAGTACCAACTAATACGATTGCTAAAATCCACAAACTCTGAGCAATTGGCGCCGTAATCAGTGACAATGGAGGATATGCCGTCCATCCTGACTGTGAACCACCAAAGAAAAAACTCACAAGTAATAGTAAACCAGCAGGTGGGTTAAGCCAAAACGCAATGGCATTCAACTTTGGAAACGCCATATCACGGGCGCCTATCATTAGTGGTACTAAATAATTACCAAAACCACCAATAGCGCTCGGCACAATCCACAAAAATATCATCACCGTTCCGTGATTGGTCATGAAAGCGTTGTATAAATTTGGGTCAAGAAAATCAGGGTCAGGAGTCGCTAACTCTGTACGCATTGCTACAGCCATCAACCCACCAATTAGATAAAAGGCAAATGCAGTAACTAAATACTGTATGCCAATTACCTTGTGGTCAACGTTAAACGTAAAGTAATCTTGCCATTTCCAAGCTTTTTGATGGGTGGTGTGATGTTCAGTTACCACCACACCTTCTGGTTTCTTACCAGGAGGAGTATTTTGTGGAAGTTGTAGAGTCATAAGTTTATTATTTTTCCTTCATTACTCATCTATCGCTCCTCCCTCTGTGCCCTAGAAGTCTCTGTGGTGAAATAAATAAATCTTTTTTACCACAGAGGCACGGAGAACACAGAGAGGAAGGTAGGGTGCGTCAAAGCCATTACAATCTTCAATAAAACGCTCATATTAATCTGCTTTGACGCACCTTACTAATGACTTTGTAAAGCTGCTACTATTTGTTGAGTTTGTATGCTAGCAACACGATTTGATTCCAGCCATTCTTTATATTCATCAGGTGTATGAACAATGACTTGGGAACGCATCGAACCGTGGTATCCTCCGCACAACTCAGCACAGACTATTGGATATGTGCCTGGTCTGGTAGCTTTAAATCTTAAACCCGTAGCTTGTCCAGGTATTGCGTCTTGTTTAAGTCGGAATTGTGGTATCCACAAAGAATGTATTACATCCGTAGCTGCAAGATTTACTTGAACATCGGCGCCCACAGGTACATGTAGTTCACCAGATGTAATATCAGTTTCAGGATAATTAAATATCCAAGCAAACTGCATACCTGTTACATTCACAACTAAATCAGCAGCTTTACCTAAAACTTTAGGATTGGCACCAATACCAATACCTGGTTGAGGAAAATTAACCAATTTTTTCACAGGCGTTTTAACAGGTGTTTCAACTGGCAACTCAATAGGTTCTTCGACAGGCGCTAGTTGTGGTGTTTCAACAGGCACTTCTTCTAATGAAGCTGAAGTTTCTTGACTATCTACGATTTTGTCAGTTGGTTCTTCAATAACTTGGTCTTGTGGAATTTCTTCAGTGAGCGCTTCAATATCTGAAGTTTGGCTCAATGTTCCAGCTAAGGCAGTTCCCTTAACTGGGGCAGCAGCATGTTCAGCCATTGAATGATGACCTACACTCAAACCGCCCATTTGCGTATAAACATCAACGCTGTATATTCCAAGCCCAATCACAATTATTGATGGAATCGCTGTCCAGAAGACCTCTAACGGGAAATTTCCTTCTATTAACGTTCCATCACTGTCATCACCTTGACGGCGCCGATATTGAAACATGAAAACGACGATGGCGCCTTGCACTACCAAAAACAATGCCGTGCCAATACCAACCAAAATTTGAAAAAATCTGTCTACCAGTGGTGCTTGTTCTGATGCTTGCACTGGTAGCAAGACTGCCGCGTGCTGACCTACCCAAATGCTTACAAGTGTAACGAGTACGCCAGCAACAAGAGTTAAAAGAGAAACAGGAACTTGTTGCATACTAAAAACGATAGTGTTGCTCAAATAATTGAAGGTTGATAGCTTGATAGCAATTTACTCTTACACCTTTAGACCTGTTTTTACTATTCTATTCTTGACATATATTCATCGATTTTAGTTATATTTTTAAGTTTTTTTAACATCCTAGTTTATAAAAATAAATATGTTTATTCTATACATTTATCTAATTTATTATGTATGAATGAATAACTATTATTACATCCAAATGCCTACCAACAAAAAAAACCATCTAGGGGTGATGGTTTAAAACGGTTATTTAAACTATTGTTAGTGTTTAATTGTCTACTGATGCGTGAGTGTAACAGTTTTTCGAGCAAATCTTGGCACAAGCTTCACAACCGATACAATTATCAGCATTTTTGATCGTCATCACTTTCTTTTCAATTTCATCATCTTCTTCATCTTCGACGAACTCGCCCTCTTCGTTCATCGCTTTTAATAGTAGTACGTCGTGTCCACAGATTTTGAAGCATCTGCCACAACCGATACATTTTTCTTGGTCAATTTCTTGAACAAATTTAGGAGTCCAAGTTTTACCACCCAATGTCAAACCTGTTAGTGTAGCCATGTGTTAACCTTAAGCAATTTTGTGTTGAACTGTGTGCAAGGTTTTACCCTACGCGCTCGTACTTTATTCACTCTCTACTTTTGATGTTAACAGATGATTTTTATCCAAAAAGTAACATTATTATCTGTGTTAAAAAAATAGTTGTTTCCAATTATTCATAGACATGCTTATTAAAATCTTTTTCTGTAATCTAATGCAAATATTTTCTACACTTACGTAGGTTGGCTTCGCCCCACTTACAAATATAAAGTGTAAGAGCATAAATTATATTATTTAAAAGTGATTGAGATTTTTTCTCAATTAATCAAAAGCAGAAGATAAAACTATTTACAAAATAACAATTAAAAGTATTGAACTATACAGATATTGTTCCTTTGCGCTTAAATGCTTATATTTACTTTTATAATTACTCTTATAATTCCTATCTTTCAGAAAAATTAATTTTTTTCTCAAAACGGTAATTTTCGTTACAAAATAATATTATTTATTATTTATTAATAATATTAAGAAAAGCAATAAAGATAAATCACTGCTCTAGGTGTTCCTCAATAACTATTAGTAGGTACAAATAAATAAACAGAAAAGATTAGTAAATTTTATTAGGGGCTATAAACATGGAAAATCAAGAAGTCTTGGCTCGTTACGAACAACTTTTCCAAGTTGATTGTGAGATTGTTATGAATAATAAAGATTCAGAATAAACAACAGAGCTAATAACCCTAAATAGTATTTAAATTAAAGTATTTTAACTTAATACTTATGTGGACTAACAATCCAAGCGTGGCAATTAATTTAGGGGCTAGTTCATAACCAAGCATACGAATGGAGTAATGTGGCGATTGCCTTATGCCTTACACAATTCCAAATAGCAGTTGCATTGAATGCGATAAATGTCGTCCTCAATGTCCTGTGGGTGCTATCAAGCTTGTAAACAACGAATACTGGATTGACTCTTGTATATGTAATAACTGTGAGGGTTTTTATTCCGAACCTCAGTGTTTGACCGTATGTCCGACCAATTCTCCTATTCCGTTACAGGTAAAACGGGGGAGATGCAAG
Source organism: Calothrix sp. CBUCES-K 9914 (assembly GCF_059640475.1). Taxonomy (NCBI): domain Bacteria; kingdom Bacillati; phylum Cyanobacteriota; class Cyanophyceae; order Nostocales; family Calotrichaceae; genus Calothrix; species Calothrix sp. CBUCES-K 9914. The sequence continues at coordinate 18,138 of NZ_JBXXZH010000134.1, read as the reverse complement.
ATTGAACCGCGCGAAGCCACTAGTTCAAACTTATTTGCTAACGGCAAGAATAATCCCTTTGCTTCTGCTATTGCAATTTGGGAAGCTTCTAATGTTTTAGCACAACGCGCGTCTTTACCGTGGGAACAGGATGAAGATGGGTATATCTGCTATCGGCGCCAAGTTAACCAAGGTAAGGGTAACATAGCATTTCATCTTGCAGTACCGTTTAGTGAGAACCAACTAGCAACAACAGAAGCAGCAGTTGAAGCATTGGATATTCGCGCGGCACTTGTAAATCTAATTTTTGCAGCACATGCAACTGCGGTCAGCGAACCGTGGAAGCAAGAGTTTGTCATTGATGACAAACAAATCGAGAAATATTTGGGATTAGAGAAGCGTAAAGACCTCAACAAAACTGCGAAACTGACATTGATGAAAAACTGGGTTCGCAGTTGTTGTTCGCTCATGACATCAATTAGTTGGGCACAGCAGGGTCGTGTACCAGGATTTGAGATAGAAAAAAGTCCCTTATGGCACTTGGTTGATATTCAGCACCACTTTCAAGAAGACGACAAGGGATGTAAATATCTAATTGGATTAACTTTTAAGGTCAAAGCCGGAATTTGGGCGCAACATTTTCTAAACAAACAAGGCTGTAAACAGCGTAACGCCTATTTTCAATATGGTAGTCTACCAAAATCGCTGTTAAACACGGTAATGAGTATATGGCAACAACACGAAGGCGCCGCGCGTTTAATGCTGTGGTTATTATTCAAAACTAAAATGGGTAAAGAACAACGCATCACCGTACCTACATTACTGCGGGTTGCCTACGGAGAAAAAAAAGTTGCCACAGCTTGCCAACAGCGTGACGACCGTAAACGTCTATTGAAAACCTTTGAAAGTGACTTGGAAGTACTAAATCACTATGGCATGAAACCTAAATTCGACCCCATCACCTACCCACCAAACATTCAACCAATGTGGGCAAAGCTAGTTGATATTCCCGAAGACCCCGACGAAGCTATCGAATTTTGGATCAACGACGGAGGTGGTAACTCACGTCTCACCGACGCAGGTCCACGAGGTAAATGGAATTTGCTAATGAACGCGCGGATTCTATCATTCGACCTACCACCCGAACTTGAACAAGCACTATCCGAAGCTGAAAAAAAACACCTTTCCACAACAAAAAACCGAAAAAAGACTAAAACCACATCTGGACTAATAGGAGACCAAATTTCTCAAGCCAGAAAAAAACTTAATCTTTCTCAGCGCGAACTAGCTAAACTCGCAGGTAAAAGCCAAAGCTGGATACGCGACATCGAAAATGGGCGCCTCAAAGTCAAATCGGAAGACCAAACAGTTCTACGTAAAGTATTAGGCATCGCCTAATACGGCAAAGGGTAAAGGGCAAAGCCTAAAATGTTATCAGTTGCGTAAAGCGGAGCTTTTCCCTTGGGGTAAGGAAGAATCTTTATAATCACCATAGCTCCAACAATTACGAAATACTTCACTAAACCCAGCATTGCAATTAATAATTTTAAAACACCCTTTTACACTTTCCTTTGTCTTCTATGTGCCAACAACATTTTACAGGGTGGATTTACAGTTAAAATTGCTGCCAGGGAACATCTACTTTTTAACATAACCTAAAAATTTAGTAGTAAAAGTCTCAATGTATTATTCTATGTCAAGGCTAAATTATGTCAAATCCAGATGATTCATCGTATTTATACTTATTGATATCCAAATAATGCCAATTGATAATTATATTATTGCCTTGCAAATTACGTTTTAATTGCAGAACAATTAAAGACTCAATATTACTACTAGCGTAAGATGCATTACTAAGAGACTGATTTTTTAAATGAGTTAGAATATCCAGGCATTACACCTAGATACGTGTTAAAACCTGTACTATCGGGTTAAAAATATTTGTTCTGTCTGGGTTTAATAATTTGCTACAGTATGGTCAAAAAGTCGTGTTCGTTAACGATAAATCAAACCTTTGAAGTGGAGAATACAGGTTTTTATAATCCCTGGCTCAATGTCTGGTAAAAACTCCGAAAAAAGTAGTCTCCAAGTTAGATCATACTAAACAGGAGTAGTGATAAGTTGTCTGCTGCTTTATGATAAATTTACTACTTCTTTCTCTTATTTTCGCTTTATAGTTGGATTCACGTGAACGAGCAGTACTGAGATTTATTAGTAAACGATTATTAAGAAGCTTGCAAACATCAGTATTTAAGCAATTAAAATTTGTATCTGATGAATATAGATACTGAAATATGAGAGCATCTATTTCTGTAATTAAATTGCTAAAAACTTCGTCAACTTGAGCAATATCGAGTATCCGCGCCATCCGAACCGCATCGATTTCTGACAAGTCTTTTCGGCTAGCAATCAAGAAGTACTGATAAGCTAAATCCAACATAAATATATACCTTTTTTTTTCAGATTTAAAGTGTTCTTCGATATCCTATAGCTGTTCTAGAAATTTCGACCTAGATGATATTCAAAGGTGGGACTACCCACCTTCTTTAATGTCGATTAAAATAAGTTAGAATTGATTGATTCTACTACGCAGTCTAGAAATAGCTCGATGATATTGTCGAGAAATCGTGTTTACTGCTTGATGATTACTACTAGTTCCTAGCCCCATAATACGCAGTTCATCGGCGATTTCCCGGAAAGTATAATTTTTTACTGCTCTATCGTAGACAATAATTCTGTACCTTAGCGACAGATCTCTCCAAGCTGCTTTTAACTGTAGTAAAATTTCTGGTGGTATATCCGATAGCTCTTTATCAAAATATTCTTCTGAGGACATGTAAGAAAGTTTTTTCTGTAGTTGATAGCTACGTTCTTCCTTTCTCTGACACTCCCGCACAATGTTTAAGACAGTTCCTCTAATATAACTGGGCATGTTGTATATGATTGCGTTACTGCTTTCAATATTATGCCTAACTCGTCGCACGCTCTCGATCAAAATCTCTTGATAATCATATTTACCATATAAATTAAATTGCATAAGTCGCGAAATTACAAATGCTCTAAGCGCGTATTTGTCAACGCTTTTTTCGTTTAAAGCTTCCTCAAGAATTTGTTTTAAAATAAGTATGAGTAAGCTTTTTTGCCTAGATGAATTATCTTGATTCATTGCACTATCTCCTTTGATGGCTGCTTTTATGTATATGAATATATTCGAGATAATTGGACAAAATTTATTAGGGAGCAATGCGATTTTGTTAAATTAGAGTTTCATTCTAAACAATAAGCGTTGATTCTCAATAAAGTATCATTTTGGCGCCTATAATTACCCAAAATAGTCGATTTATACCCTTAATTTTTCGCACTTAACAAAATCGCGCTGCTCCCAATTTATATTAGACGAAATGCTATCAAAACAAATGTTTAATTTATACTATTTTGATGATATTGATTCTTAATTTTTATGTCATATTGCTAGTCAAAAAATCACTAAAAGGTATGGAGCATCCACTTGAACTGATATATCTTTTTAAGTAGACAGTAGTATCAAATACACAAACGTGCGTGGGTAGTATGTTTTTTCCAAAATAGGAGGTATCAAAAAGTAGGGTAAACTTATTCCGCTACACATATATGCTAAAGCTACCTAAAAAAATTAGCTTCAAGGAATACAGATTTGTAAATAAAGTACGGAAGAAGTATGAGTTAAAAACTTTATCAAAAGTATACGGAAATGTTACAACTATTTCATAGATATAGGGAAGGGGAAATTTTAGCAGAAAAGTTATCTACTTAAACTTCTAGTTCATTATCTTTCCTAGCGGTAACCTCTCTGAAGGTAATTCGCACTATCCAAGTGTTGACAGCAGCTTATCCAATTCAAACCTAGCTAAAAAGTAATGAAGGTATTCAATGATAACGCCTGTTACAAAGGCGCAGTTTCTAATATTGTAATCAATTCTGTGCCTGATTCCAATCCTTCCGAGAAACCCAGAAAGCGTCGCCCGAAAAGGCCAAAGCTTCCAAACTGGCGAAAACGACTTTTATTGGTAAAGGATGTTGGAACTGTGGTGCTAGTCGTAGTTAAGATTTTGCAAGAACTAGGATTGCTTTAGTTCAAAACGAGGTTTACTACCCTGTACCTATAGCTATCCAAGCTGTGGGATAGAAGTATCAATTCGCTCTGCCACCCGAACTTGAGCAAGTACTATCCGAAGCCGAAATAAAAGCATCTCGCTCGCCATAACAATTAACCGAAAAAATACTAAAACCACATCTGGGCTAATAGGTGAGCAAATTTCTCAAGCCAGAAAAACTTAATCTGTCCCAACGTAAACTAGCTCAAAATGCAGGTAAAAGACAAAGCTGGATACACGATATTGAAAGTAGGTATCTGAAAGTCAAATCAGAAGACCAAACAGTTTTACAGAAAGTATTAGGCATTGCGTAGGGACAGGTTATTTTACAAACATGATATAAAAACAAATCATCCAAACTACCCTCATAAACACTCAACATGGGGGTAAGCTTGGATAATTTGTAATGTTTAATTTACAATCAACATGTGGTACTAAAATTGATGGTACAAATTTAGATTAATATTTTATTTGTGGCGACATCGATAGGGCTAACAGTATAAGTGTGGATATCAATCAGCAAAAGGAACAATTTAGTATTACTTATATTAGAGCAGTTGCAGCAGTTGCTGGCTACTCGTTATATAGACCGGAAGTTGATGACGACAGTGTAGACTTAGGTATTGCTGCAAGGGGTAATTTTGGACGTGTCCTTTCCCCAAGGCTCGAATTACAGCTAAAATCATCATCAAGGGATATTATCGATGATAATGTTATCCGCTATCCTCTCAAACTCAAAAACTATAATGACTTGAGAATGGTGGGCTTTGCAACTCCAAGAATCTTAGTTGTTATGCTTTTGCCTGACAACACAGGGGACTGGTTGCAACAGTCGCAACAAGAACTTTGTATGAGGCACTGTGGATACTGGATTTCGTTACAAGGAATGCCAGAAACTCTAAATGCTGCTACTGTCACTATTACTATACCTAGGACTAGTGAATTCACGGTGGCTGCACTTACATCAATTATGCAAGGTATTGGGCAAGGAGTAGAACCATGAAAGTGACAGCACGTAATCCAGAAATTTTAAAGTCTGTAAAGTTAGAAAATTTAAGAAATTATTTACTTGACTCTGGTTGGCATGAAGACCGTCCTTTCCTTAATAACGCCACTATTTGGTTGAAGCAAGAACCTAACAACGGTGAATTTGAAATTTTGCTTCCTTCAAGGCAAGACGTAGGAGATTATGCGATTCGAGTTGGTGAAGCAGTTAAAACTCTAGCAGAAGTTGAGAATCGTACACCAATTGGAATTTTAGGTCAGCTGCTTACAACATTTCCTACCATTCAAATTCAAGGATTTGTTTCTCAAATTCAGGCGCCTATTGAAAGATTCGATGAAAATAGTAATGGTAAAATAACACTATTCGGTGTAATTTTTGACAAGTTACGAAAAATTAATGCCTTGCTCGCCGATGACTATTATACTATCGCGATGAAGGCTTATCAAGAACGTTTACCAATTTTATGTGTAGGTAATTTGACCAAGGTAGATGATATTTTGATTTTGAATGATTTGCAAAAATTTGAACTAGATAATATATAGTCAAAATTAAATTCTTGTTACATTTCATCCTGTTCCATAATTTTAACGGCGCCAGGAGCAAATTGATATGGGTCAAGAAGATAGATATCATTTTCTTGTAGTGCTTCCAGTAGTATTAACTAAATATCTTCATACATGACTTCATTGTTTTCTCGAATTTCTATTAAGGTTGCTAGCAGTTTTGCGGCGCCGAGTTCCTCTAAATGTCGCAGTGGACAAGCTAATATTTGATTAGTTAACTGCAAACGCAGTTTAAATGTTACACTTTGCACAAACAAAGGCAAGCAATAGCTGGCAAACAGTTATATTAACTAGCATTAGAACGGATAGACTAATATAACCAATTATAGTCAGTGTATTTATGTTAACTTTCTCAGCTATGGCATAATTTACTAATCCAATTAGTCCTGTACTGCTTACCCCACTGATAAGACCCGCAAAAACAACACCCATAAATGAAGTTCTAGAGGTTTTCTAAAGTAGCAAAAGAAGTTTCATGTCACCGTACTTTAAGAGTTTTTACCATGAGCAAGATATTTGCTTTTATACTAATAATTTTACTTAGCTTTATAATTACATATCCTGCTCAAGCTTTTACCTGTCGTAATTATAGTGGCCATCAGGTTTGTATTCACAGCATCAAAAGAAGCGCCAAAAATCACTGGGAATATCGTGCATCGGTAAGTATTGACGGCGCCAAAAAACCTGTTGAACTTTATAATTGTCGTCAGCAAATTTATACTCAAAGTAATGGCAAGGTTATATCGTTCGGAAAAGATGACGCAGGCGCCGTAATTTGCAGCTTTTTCAAGAAGCGTTAGCCTACATTTCAATGAAAAGTATTAATTAGGGGTTGCTGAATAGAACTATAACCTTTGCCATGTAGGGGTTTTAAGCATTTTGATTCCAAGTATGTGCGCGCGTATAGGCGCCTTATCGCTCAAAATGCGTGCATTTGGGTGGAAAAATTAGGGCTTGATTTGTAAGCCAACCTCCGAAACAACCATTTTTTGTACTGTGAGCGCGTCTAGATTCATTTTGTTGAGTTTTTCAGCAAGGCCTAATTAAAGTCAAAATACCTATAATAATTTCCGATTAAGGAATTGATGCAAATGCCCACGTGTTTAAATTGCGTGCGTTTACTAATGACTTTAATAAATACTACGATGCTGAAGTAGCAATCAACTTAACTATAATTCATCTGCTCGAAAACGAATCAATCGAACAATCAAAAGTATCGCTCATTGCAGATGCTAACAAATATTAGTTAAAATAACTAAAAGCAATCTTGAAGCGATAATTTTGGTTTTCTTGCGTCCTGGCTTTGTGCCAAGGACGGAGCAACCTTGAGGTTTTAATTGTAGCTGTAATCAACTGCACGCGCACTTACTATTTGCGGCGCCTCAACCTTCAAAATCATATTATCGCACCGTGTACTCAAAAACGGCACCCCTAAATTCAAACAAGCAAACGGACTTTCTGGGGGAACTTCTAATTTAGAACCAATGAAACCAATATTAAACTCAAACTCAGCCGCAAAAGTCATTATATTCGCATCTTTGGTACTAAAACTCAACCCTTTTAACCACTGGCGCCAATTAAACCAACTTTTATTATTGAAATCAAGTGTACACAGAGTTTCATCTCCTTGCTGTACAGCAACACGCTTATCGAGCCAAGTAAAATCAGCAAGTTCCTTGGGTAATCCCCAAATTTCTCGACCACCTGCCACCGAGTCAGAATTATCTACATATATATGTGTTACCCAAGCACCAATCTTACCTTGATATTTAACAAAAGCTGGTGCAACAATTAACTCGCTATATTCAAGTATCGAACCTGGTTGGTAATTAGATAAATATATTGCACCAACTGTTTTACCTGGAAAGACCGAAAAAATTTCAAACTCAGGAGGAATTAACGCACGAACACGGTTAGTATCCACTAAATGTAAAGTTTGCACCGCATAACCCTGCAAACTCCAAGGCGCCACTGGATATGTCATATTTACCCTCGCTAATACCAGCAAAGTATATACCGCGTCCGATTGCTGGTACTACTGTCGAAGGTTTTAAGTTTGTAAATATAAGCTTTTTCGCTCACTTTCCCCCAAAGTACTACTGGTTAACTCACGCCCTTGTATTAAATATCGTGATTGCTAATTTGCTATAATCGTCTGCTTTACATCTCAATAATTCTTCCTTTGTGTTCTTTGTGCCTTTGTGGTTCATTCATACTCTCTCCTCTGTGTTCTCTGTGTCTCTGTGGTAAATAAATACACCTTATAATTATGGGACGGGCAAGGATGCTTATTCCACAGGATAGTTAAACATTCCACAAGATAGTTAATTAAATTTTTAATCACTAAGAAAAATTAAAACCCACATTAGCATTAGCCAATGTGGGTTTATTAAAGTTCCCAAGTTCAACCTGGGAACAAACTAAGACAAGATTACTTAGATTCAGTGAAGTCGGCATCAATAACGTCATCACCGCTACCACCACTTGAGGCGCCACCAGCAGAACCAGCGTCAGCACCAGGGGCACCAGCACCAGGGGCACCTGCTTCACCACCTTGCTGTTGATAAATGCTGCTACCAACTGCAAATAGTGCTTGTTGCAATTCAGGCATAATACGCTTGATTTGCTCGTCGTCTTCTTTTGCAACAGCGTCCTTGAGGTCTTTGACTAAACCTTCAACTTTGGTTTTGTCAGCTGCGGGTACTTTGTCACCAAGTTCTTGAATTTGTTTCTCTGCTTGGTATGCCAAAGAGTCAGCTTGGTTTTTACGGTCGATTTTTTCACGACGTTCTTTGTCAGTTGATGCGTTTTGTTCTGCATCACGTACCATGCGCTCAACGTCGTTCTTGTCGAGAGTCGAGGCGCCAGTAATACTAATGGACTGTTCCTTACCTGTGCCCTTATCTTTCGCGGTTACGTTCAAAATACCGTTAGCGTCGATATCGAACACAACTTCAATTTGGGGAACACCACGAGGTGCAGGAGGAATACCATCAAGACGGAAAGTTCCTAAGCTCTTGTTGTCGTTGGACATTTCACGCTCACCTTGAAGAACGTGAATTTCTACGTTTGTTTGTCCGTCAACTGCGGTAGAGAATACTTCTGACTTCTTGGTAGGAATAGTTGTGTTACGAGGAATAATCTTGGTCATGACACCACCCAAGGTTTCCACACCTAGAGATAGTGGTGTTACGTCTAACAATAAGATACCAGTAACGTCACCAGCCAATACACCAGCTTGAATTGCGGCGCCAACAGCTACCACTTCATCAGGGTTTACTGTTTGGTTAGGGTCTTTACCTAATGCAGTCTTAACTAACTGTTGTACTGCGGGAATACGAGTCGAACCACCAACTAGTACAACTTCATCAATATCAGTCTTGCTGAGTTTTGCATCGCGTAACGCATTTTCAACAGGAATGCGGCAACGGTCGATCAAGTCAGAGCAAAGTTCCTCGAAGCGAGCGCGTGTTAGCGTTGTGTCAAGGTGCTTGGGACCATCTTGTGTTGCAGTGATGAAAGGCAGGTTGATTTCTGCTTGAGTAACGCTCGAAAGTTCAATCTTTGCCTTTTCTGCAGCTTCTGTTAAACGTTGTAAAGCTTGTTTGTCTTTACGAAGGTCGATACCTTCCGCTCTGCGGAATTCTTCAGCGAGGAAGTCAACGATTTTTTTATCGAAGTCGTCACCACCTAAGTGGGTGTCACCAGAAGTTGCAAGTACTTCAAATACTCCATCTCCTACTTCGAGGACAGATACGTCGAAAGTACCACCACCAAGGTCAAATACAAGGATTGTTTCATTACTCTTCTTATCAAAACCATATGCTAACGATGCAGCAGTAGGTTCGTTGATAATCCGTAGTACTTCAATACCTGCAATTTTACCTGCGTCTTTGGTTGCTTGACGTTGTGAGTCGTTAAAGTAAGCAGGTACGGTAATTACTGCCTGAGTGACATTTTCACCGAGATACTTACTAGCGTCTTCAACTAGTTTACGCAGAACTTGTGCAGAAATTTCTTCTGGTGCAAACTGCTTACCTGACGCAGGACAATCTAATTTAACGTTTCCACCGCTTTGTAATACTTTATATGATACTTCCGTAGCTTCATTTGTAACTTCCTCGAAGCGGCGCCCGATGAAGCGTTTTACAGAATAAAAAGTATTTTCAGGGTTCATTACCGCTTGACGTTTGGCAATCTGACCAACCAAGCGGTCACCGTTTTTCGCAAACGCGACAACTGATGGAGTGGTGCGAAAACCTTCAGCATTAGCAATAACTGTGGGTTTACCACCTTCCATTACTGCCACGCAGGAGTTAGTTGTTCCTAAGTCTATTCCAACTACTTTTGCCATTGTAGGTGCTGGCTCCGTGTTAACTACAAATTAATAAATGGACGTAATAAGGGCGAGAAATTTGAATCAACTGAGCTGCTATCGGCAGTCAGTTCAGCACTTGAAACCTTTATTTTTGGCTTTCAGGGGGTGAAAACCCATAACTATGCTGATATATATACTGAGCCTGTGTAGGCTGTCCATGAAGGGTGGTTTTCCGAACAATATTCAGGGCGGTCATCCAGTTCCACTCCATGCAGTACCTCACTCACTCGCAATTTGTTTTATTTCACTTCGTCTAATGTATGAGAAATAATACTTTAAGTAATTCGCGTCAACCGTAAACCCTAAGTGGTGTTTGCCGTCAAACTTCATCACAGGAGCAATATTTGGCATAAATATTAGGTATTACGTAGGATTTTGAGGTGACTGGTACGCAAAGAGTGAAATACCGTAGGCGCCCTCAAAATACCTAACCTTAGATGCAGGATACAAGTTCGCTCCTTCAGCTAACGTAAACGAATAAATCAAAATTGACCTCAAGCCAAGACGCTTATTGAAACGCTATATCAAGATCAAGCAATAGGACGATTGAACATGACGAACTCAAATGGAAATAACAGTGACAGCATTAAAAAAGTTCGAGAATTAATCAAAGATATTGACTTTGCTATGCTAACGACTATTGACAGCGATGGCAAATTACACAGTCGCCCAATGTCAACCAATAAAGAAGTCGAGTTTAATGGAGATGTATGGTTTTTTACCTATGCAAGCTCACTTAAGGTCAATGAAATTAATCAGCGGCACGAAGTAAACGTTAGTTATGCTGACCCGAAAAAACAAAGTTATGTTTCGCTGACTGGTACAGCAGAAATTGTTAGAGACAAACAAAAACTGGAAGAACTTTGGCAACCCCAGCTCAAAGCATGGTTCCCTAAAGAGCTTGAAGAACCAGATATTGCTTTGTTAAAAGTCAACGTTGAAAAAGCTGAATATTGGGATTCCCCTTCAAGTGTTATTGCAAATGCAATTAGTTTAGTAAAAGCTGTTGCAACTGGCAAACCTGCTAGTAATGTTGGTGAACACGAAAAGGTAGACTTGAAATAATATCATGTCCGGTTGATTGCCCAACCCTGTAGAGACGTTACATGTAAAGTCTCTACAATATATTTATTTATTAGATGGCATATAAAAAGAGTTGACTGCTGCCTGACCAGTGTAATTGGCGCCTGCACAATCATCTGCACCCAGATATTCTAGTTCAAACATAACCTCTTGGCGATTCTCAACAGACAAAAGTTTTTTTCGATTATTATATTTTAATCCGGCATTGCTAAATAATTTTATTGACATTGGCTTAACTTTACCGCCTTCAACAATCCACAAATTTGCCAAGTCAAGATGTGCAACTAAAATTCCATTATCGGTTAGCCAAGATGCTGCGCCTTTAAGTACCTTAAGCTTATCACCAATATAGTGTAGACCATGAACGCAGGTAATTAAATCAAACTTTTTGCTGGTGGTAAAAGTATGAACGGAATTGTTGATAAGTTCCAAGCTAGTTAACTCTGGTGAATATGGATAAAACTGGGAAACAATATCCACTCCAACTAGGGATGTTTGGGAAATAAGTTCCGATTTATACAGAGACTCCCCTGCCTGAATTAATGCTCGTCCAGTACCGCAACAAACATCCAACCAAGCTGCACTTTTCTGATTTTGAATTCGGGTTGTTATAAAGCTTAATGGATTAAATCCTAGCTCTTTAACGTAACTATTGCTACCCATAAGCTGACGTTGCCTATTCATCAAGCAATTAGCAACAACTTCTGATGATTCAAGTTGGGCATCAGTCAACAAAGATTTCATAGTCGGTATAAATAGTTTTTTGTACTTGAAATTAAAGATTAAAAAATTAGCATCCGAAAGGAAGTGTACTGTACCAGATTTGGTTCGCGAAGCCCTTGAACAATATTTAGCGCGCGAGCTTTAAAAACTCTCAAGTACGGAACCTAACTATTGCTCCATGTTTTTGATGTTGGGTTCCGTTCCTCCACCCAACCTACGATTGGTAGGCGCCTTTTACGACTAACCAGTTACTAGCAATTGGCATTCGCCATCCTGTACCGAACGCACGGTCTGTAATTTTGATCCCAGGAGGCGCCTGTCTTCGTTTAAATTCTGCGCGCGCTACCATTTGAATGACTCGGTTGACTGTAATAGCGTCATGTCCAGCAGCTACTATTTGAGCCGCAGATTGATGGTCATGTATGAGTCTTTGTAAAATATCATCCAAGATTTCGTATGCTGGTAAAGAATCTTGGTCTAACTGTCCGGGCTTTAATTCTGCACTTGGTGCTTTTACTAATATATTGTTCGGGACAATTTCTGATTTCGAGTTCAGCCACTGACATAACGAATAAACGCGCGTTTTTGGAACATCAGCAATAACTGCGAGTCCCCCATTCATATCACCGTATAAAGTACAGTAACCTACAGCCATTTCTGATTTATTACCTGTAGAAAGCAGCAGATAACCAAATTTGTTAGCCACTGCCATTAGTAAATTACCGCGAATTCGAGATTGAATATTTTCTTCCGCGAGTCCAAATTCAGTTCCTGCAAATAAACCAACTAAAGCATCGTCAAACCCTTGCATCAAGCTGCCAATGGGAATAGTTTGCGTTTTTATACCGAGGTTGTCACCTAGTGCTAAGGCATCACTAATTGAGTGGTCGGAACTGTAGGGTGAGGGCATCAGAATACCGAGGACATTTTCTTTACCAAGGGCAGCAACGGCAATAGCGGCAACTAGGGCAGAGTCTATGCCACCACTTAAACCTAAAACAGCTTTGGAAAAGCGGCATTTTTGAGCGTAGTCACGAACTCCTAGCACTAAGGCACGCCAAATTTCTTCGTCTTCACTTTCAAACTCTGAACTAATTGAACTTGGCAGTAAGTCTTGGCGCCCCCCTGAACAGTTACTATCAAACTCAATATAAGATAAATCTGTATCAAAGCCCAACGCACGACAAACGATTTCTCCTTCACGGTTGAGTGCAAAGCTGTTGCCATCAAATAATAAATCATCGTTACCACCAACTTGATTAACGTATATTATTGGGTGCTTATATCGAATCGCACTGTAGCGTAGCATTGCTTCGCGTAACTTTTGCTTACTAACACTGTAAGGAGAAGCTGATAAATTGACGATAAAATCTACACCTAGAACTGCTAAATCTGCAATTGGGTTGATGGCATAACTACGTTTACCCCAGTACTCTTCATCATTCCATAAATCCTCACAGATAGTAACACCAATATTAACGTTATCTAAAGTGAAGTGATTAGCCTCTAATCCTGGTTCAAAATAACGACGTTCATCAAAAACATCATATGTTGGTAAAAGACGTTTGTGAAAAATTTGTTTGATACTGCCTTCGTCAAGCAGTGCCATACTATTAAATAAGCTCTTACCACCGTTAAGATGAGCTTTTGCATTAGCTTCCACAGTGCCAACTAATACAGCTAAATTCTGTGGAACATCTTTAGCTAATTGTTGCAATATATTATCCATTGCTTCCACAAAGCTAGGATTCAATAATAAATCTCTAGGTGGATACCCACACAGCGATAGTTCTGGAGTTAACAATAAGCGGGCGCCTTCTGTTGATGCTTTTCGTGCAGCCTCAAGAATTCTTGCGGCATTACCTGGTAAATCACCAATGATAGGATTAAGTTGCGCGACTGCAATTTTCATAATTTTTTATAAATTTTGGTATGGTAGAAAGATTTGCAACGGATAAGAGCGGATGTAACGGATAATTGATTGGTTTCCCACAGAACATCTTAAGAAAGTCTGACTTAATTATCATGAATAAACCATCCGTTACATCCGTTACATCCGTTGCCAAGATTACCCTCTTTTTAAATAAAAACTAGAGGTTTATCTTTGAGGGGTGCAAAAGCTTCAGCATTAAAGCGATAAAGACTCGCTGGGCGCCCAGCACCTCTTGAAACCTTAACACCTGTATCTAATAAAAACCCTAATTTCAGAAGTCGGGAACGGAAATTAGAATAATCTGAAAAATTCTCACCCAATACTGTTGTATATAACTGATATAAATCATTGAGTGTAAACATCTCTGGTAATACATCGAATGCAACAGGACTATATTCCAATTTGTTTTTCAGGCGCCGATGTCCGTATGTCAATATTTCATTGTGGTCAAATGCGAGTTGTGGTACTTCCTTGACAGGATACCAAGCAATTCCAGTAACTCCATCAGCTATTAATTCAGCTTCTTCAAACCTAACTAAAGCAAAATAACTAACCGATAAATATCTTACTCCAAAACTAGTACTGTCTTCTCTGGGGTCACGCTTCGGTCCACCAAATGTATATAATTGTTCTAGGTAAAGATTATTCACCCGAATTTTTTCCGACATGATTCTATATGCAGCATCTTCCAGCGACTCTCCTTGTCGTACTAGCGTACCAGGTAGACTCCAAGAATTTAAGAATGGCTGCTGCTGCCGCATCACTAATAGAACTAATAGCCGATTTTGAGCGGTGTCTACTGAAAATATCACATTATCAACGCCAACTTTGAAATCTGCCAAAGGTTGTTGATTTAGCAAACGTTCAGGCAATTTTGAGTTACGTCCGGGCATTTGTACAAATGCTGTTGATTGATATATTCGATTACAGATGGTGTTAAGGCATCAGAGTTGCCATTTTCCCGGTAGGATGTAGAGGAAACATCTAAACCAGTTATCGGCGCAATAATTAACTTGGCGCCAAGTTGCTGTACTCCTTGCAAGCTATTTTCATTTATTGCATATCCGGGACGAGGTACTACTAAAAGTTTAACCTGTTGCAATAAATCTTTAATTCGATACCAACGTGGTAGTTGAGTTAGCAAATCTGAACCAACTACTAGAGTATACTCTGCATTTTGCCATTTATGGTTGGCTTTCTCTAGAGTTTCTAAGGTTCGTAAGCTACTTAAACCTTGTTCTAAATATACATTATGACGCTCTGAATCGATACCCTCAATCAACATTTGTAACATTATCACACGATGCTCTAATGACACTTTATGTGATTTAAAAGGATTTTCCGCTGCCCATACCGCAACTAAATCAAAACAGCTTGACAACCATTGTAATACTTTATGGTGTCCTGCGGTTGGTGGGTCGGCACTTGTTCCAAACAATGCTATTTGCATAAGTAGATTATTTGATTAACTTCTAGCTTTTTACTGTTGATTGGTGCTTTTTAGTTATTTCAGTCAACTGCTTTAAATCCGCTGATATTTCAATTTCGGGTGCGTGGGGGTTTTCTATTTGCCTTATTTGTTCTGGTAAGCTTGCTACTTCTTGCCGTGTTCGCGTTTTAATAGTAGCTAAATCTTCTTTCTGCTTTAACCGTATACCTTCTTTGATAAAGAGTTCTAATAAAGGTTTTCCTTCTAATGGTGCTTCTGTTACAAGTCCCAAACGGTCGCTTTCTAGTTTAGTACTATTGTCGTTCTTTACATAGCAACGGTAGATTTGTTTTTGTCCAGGGTACGTAGTTTTACCGCTCGACTCCTTCATCACGGGTATTCCATCTATATCTACCAACTTGTAAACTCCATTTACAGGAGAACCCGTTACTAGTTTTGTTCCTAAACCATAACCATTAATCTGGGCGCCTGCTGCTGAAAGGCGTTTAATTTCAAACTCGTCTAAATCTCCGCTGGCAAAAATAGGCACTGTTGGTAAGTAAGAACGAACTTTATTTGATAACTCTACCAAATTTCCAGAGTCAAGCCTCACTCCCGCTAACTCAATTTCTCCAGCGTTGACTTTTTTGCTTAATCTTTCAGCTGCCGCCACCGTATCATAAGTGTCAATCAATAATGAAGCACCAGGAAAATGGTGATGAAATGCTGTAAAAGCTTGGTCTTCGCTACCTTCGAGTGCTGAAAGTGCCATTACTAACGCATGTGCCATCGTACCACTCGGCTGCGTGCCTAATTGTAACGCAGCAAACACAAGAATCACAAGCTGCGGGATTCAACCGAGCGGCTGGCCAATTACCTGCTTACCCAGCGCGCCCGTCAGGGCGAACGAAACGACATTGTGCTTCCGCACGAGAAACGCGTGCTCGCTGCCCTTCTCGGGATGACCCCGGAGAATCTGTCCCGCGCTTTTTCGAAACTCTCGGACAAGGGCGTCAGCGTTGAGGGCGCACATGTGCGTTTCGACAACATCCCGGCGCTTGAACGCCTCGCACGACCAACGCCCTTGATCGACAACCACTATGCTCAGGACTGCAATACCAAGGGCAAGGCCTTCACCGAACGCCAGCAGGGCTTGCTGGATCAGAAGAAAGCCTAACCGCCTGTCTGCGCCAGGTTTCTGATATCGCCCGGATCGGCGTGATGGAGGTTGTGGGTTGCCGGTTTCAGGGTGAGCGCTTCCACGATCCTGCGTTTTAGCACTCCAGTGTCATGGTCGGCCTGAAGCAGGTCGCGCAGGTCGCAGCCGCCTTGTCCGAAAAGACATAGTCTGAGCTGGCCGCGCGCCGTCACACGCAGCCGGTTGCATCCATCGCAGAAGCCCGGCCCATAAGGAGCGATCAGGCCGATCCGGCCGAGATGTCCGGGGTGGGTGAACTCAATGGCAGGGCCATCATCCTTGCCTCGCGGGCGGGCGGCCCAGCCATTATCGTCCAGCCACTGACGCAGGATCCGGCCGCTCACATGCTGGTCCTCGAAGAACGCCTTGTTGTCGCCCGTCCGCATCAACTCTATGAACCGGACAGTGATCGGCCGCTCACGAACAAAATCCGTCCAGCGCGAGAAGTCATCCTCGAGCCCGTCTCGAAGGAGGACCGCATTCACTTTGACGGCCTTCAGGGGCAGACTGAGAGCCCGTTCCAGCCCGGCGAGGACATCACTCAATCGGTCATGCCCCGTAATGGCATGAAACATTTGCCGGTCCAGCGAGTCGATGCTCACATTCAGGTTCGTCAGCCCGGCCCCGACCCATTCATCAACCTGACGCACCAGGTTCCAGCCATTTGTGGTCAACGCGACCTTGTCGATCCCGGGCTGTGCCGAAACCCGGGCAATCAGCTGCGTGAGGTCCTTCCGGACCGCCGGCTCACCGCCGGTCAATCGTACCTTGCGAATGCCGAGCTCTGTGAAGCCACGCACAAGCCGCTCGATCTCATCGGCGGCGAGAAACTCCAAGGAGCCGGTTTTCCGGTATCCATCGGGCAGACAGTATGTACACCGAAAATTACAGACCTCCGTCACCGAAAGCCTCAGATAGCTGAACCTGCGCCCGAAAGCGTCCGCCGCGAATGCGCCGGGATGAGACATCGCGTGGCTCCTTTCCAAGCACGGGAGGCGGCAGGGTTTCCCGCTGCCACCCACGGCCGGTCAGCCATGATGCGACAAGCATTTTAGGCGGAACGGCTCGGAGCGAATTGCAGACACGATATTCAGGGGGCGGTTTGCGGTCTTTGACGCACTCGCATCCGCGGATTGATCCCAATCAAGTGACCTGCATGGAGCCGTCAAGACAAACGATCGGGCCGCGGGGCCAGCAATCTCGGACCGTAGATGACTGTGAAGAGCCCGAATGCGCCTGTCCAGAACACGCTTGCGAGATAGTTCGCATGGACCTGAGGCGCGCCGTCCAGGAATGGGGCCGCAATACGTGCCACCGCCGCGACGTTGATGAGCGCATATATCAGGATGGTGCCCCAGCCGGCATGCAAAGCGCGGCCCGTGTGTCCGAGACTCGCCCGCGTCATGACCGCCAGGGTCATTACACCGATCGCGCCGGCTCCGGCGGCATGAACGCCGGAAACATTAGGAACGTGGACCGGAAACAGGCCGCTTATACCCAAAAGGATGAGCGGCAGCGCCCCCCAAGCATAACCGATGTGGAGGATGGTCACGAGCGGTTCAGCGAATGTGCGCTGCCCCTGCCATCTCGCAAGCCGCACGATATTCAGGACACCCGCCAGGACGAGCAGACCTGAGACGAGAACACCCCCGTCGAGTATGGCCCATGCCCCCAGGGCAAAAAATGAGATGAGCAGCACAATCCCATCATAAC
>NZ_JBXXZH010000133.1:0-25278 GCF_059640475.1 Calothrix sp. CBUCES-K 9914 | reverse complement strand
TATGATTTTTATAGCTAACCATCTTGACAAATCCGATTTGAGAGGGAATGAAACAGCCCTGCCGCGTGGAAGGGGGGTTGGGGGGATCAACTCCCTTCTGCTTCTAAATATTCAAAGTTAGGATAGTCAAAAATAGGAGCTTTAACTACTCATACATCCTTTACCGCCAGCAAAATATTTAATTTCAGTTATTACAGAAATTGAATTATTATCTTATCCTAGTCTTAATTCTGATGAAGAAGCACGAATTATTGATTTTTAAGAAAATGTGACGAGGACTATCTTGACTTTCGACTATAGGCGCCGTTATTAATTCTTGCGTGGCAGCAAAATATACTGTACCCTTAGAATCTTCAGCTAATAATGTTAATATTTCTTGCAATATTTTAGAAGTATCAGCAAAAGACTTCCACTCACGCTGCTGTATTTGGTTTAAATAACCGCGCAAATCGTAGTTAAGCGGTGAAGTAAAAGGAAAGTTAACGCGAATAGCGTAGGCAGGCTTTGCTCGTATAGTTTCATTCTTATAGGGTGTCGTGTCGGTGCGAGATATAAGAAATGTTGGGAACCGAGGCGCCTCCACCCAACCTACGCTTGTTCTTCAGGTTGTGAGGGTTGTGGGGGTGGTAATTTGTTTACGTCCGGCGCCAAGTTCCAGGTTATTTTTACTTTTAGTGATGCTTGTCCGGTAGACTCGACGACGTAAACGGAACCTTTGGCTGTAAAATTTATACCAAACTCAACTTCGGCAAATGCAGGTTGTGATTCTTTTTGTAAAGTTTTAAATGCCTGCGTAATTGGACGGCAACCACGTATAATCAAGTCTCGAACGGTATCAAAATTCCGGTCTACTTTCTCTATAGCTACATCACCTGGTGCAGCAACACGTCCTACTGACACTTCTGGTACTTCTACTGCTACCAAGATAGTTTCGCCGTTGCCTGCGTCGAGTTCGATGAGTTTACGTGCCATGATTTTGCTGATAAGTAATTATGTTGAATATACTAGGCGCCAAATAGTATATACAGTAACTTGATAATTGCTTTCTGACAAAGAATCATTCTTAGGCATGAGGCAAAATCTACAGACTATACCAAAATAGAGATATAAATAAAACTTATTTCTATCTTTCGGCTGTTAACTTATATTTTCTTAATAGTTTTCTTAATATATGGCGTATTCTGCTGCTCATCCAGATAAAATCCTTGTTGTCGATGATTCCCCCGACAACGTATTTCTAATTGGCACCATTTTGGAAGAAGATGGTTATATCGTTAGCACCGCAGAAAATGGCGCCACTGCACTGGCAAAAATCGAGGAATCTAGCTTTGATTTAGTATTGCTTGATTTAATGATGCCCGGAATGGATGGTTACGAGGTTACTCGCCGTATCCGTGCAAATAAGGAAATGCGGTTTATGCCGATTCTCTTAATTACAGCACATGATTCACCGAATGTGGCTCAGGGACTTGATATGGGGGCAGATGATTTTATTCGCAAGCCTGTA
This sequence comes from Calothrix sp. CBUCES-K 9914, assembly GCF_059640475.1. NCBI lineage: Bacteria > Bacillati > Cyanobacteriota > Cyanophyceae > Nostocales > Calotrichaceae > Calothrix > Calothrix sp. CBUCES-K 9914. The sequence continues at coordinate 23,771 of NZ_JBXXZH010000133.1, read as the reverse complement.
ACCGTCGATGAGCTTCTCGCGCGTGTGCGTTCTTTGTTACGTTTAAAACACAGTATTGATGAACGTGATGAAATCGCGCGGCAACGGGAAGATTTTGTCTCGCGTCTCACCCATGACTTACGCACACCGTTGGTTGCTGCTGAACGGATGCTTGACTTACTATTGCAGGGTGCTGTTGGTGAACTATCACCACCAATGAATGAAATTATTACCATCATGGGACGCAGCAATACTAATTTACTGGAGATGGTAAATACTTTACTCGAAGTTTATCGGTTTGAAGCTGGACGCAAAGCACTCGCTTTTTTACAAGTGGATATAAATAAGTTACTCCAAGAAATAGTCGGTGAATTGGCGCCTATCGCACAACCCAAAGGACTAACTATAAATTTGGAAGTCAAGGACGACTTAAATCAAAGTACTCTAATAGGAGACCGCTTAGAACTTCATCGACTTTTTACCAACTTAGTAGGTAATGCAATTAAGTTTACAGATAAGGGTGGAGTTACAATTCGTCTTGCAGCAAATAATATAGATGAAAGCTTTATAGTAGAAGTCGTCGATACAGGTGTGGGTATACCACCTGAAGAACAAGCAACTTTATTTGAAAGGTTTCGCCAAGGTAGTCATAAACGTTCGGGTAGTGGTTTAGGATTATATCTTTCGCGTCGCATTGTCGAAGCGCATCAAGGTAGTATTGATGTTAATTCTGAGGTTGGCAAAGGAAGCGTATTTACTGTTTGTTTACCGATGAAACAGTAGAGACGACACATTACTGTGGAATTTTAATTACAAAAGTGGCGCCATTCCCTGGTGAAGAAATGCACTCTAAACTACCACCATGTTTTTCAGTCACAATTTGATAGCTGATAGATAATCCTAAACCCGTGCCTTTACCTTCTGGTTTTGTAGTAAAGAAAGCATTAAATAATTTCTGTCTCACTTCCTCGCTCATACCCATACCATTATCACCGATACTAATAGTTACCCAGTTATTTTCTACAGTGGTACGAATGGTGATGATATTATTTATTTCTTGGTAGCTTTTGCCTTGATTAAACTCTTCAAAAGCATCAATTGCGTTAGCTGTCAAGTTCATAAATACTTGATTTAATTGCCCAGGAAAGCATTGAACCATAGGCAAATCACCATATTCTTTAATAATTTGAATCGCAGGACGTTCTGGAATTGCTTTGAGTCGATGGGACAAAATCATTAGAGTCGCATCAATACCTTCGTGAATATTTGCCGCGCGTTTATCATCTCCATCATTACGAGAGAAATTACGTAACGACTGCATAATTTCTTTAATACGAGTTGTACCTAGTTTCATCGAAGAAATCATTTTGGGTAAATCTTCAAGTAAATACTCTAAGTCAATGTTTTCAATTTCCTCTTCAATTTCTGCTGGTGTTTCTAGTAAATGTTTCTGGTATAGATTCAACAAATTAATCAAATCTTCTACATATTGCTTGACATGAGTTAGATTACCATTGATAAAACTAACAGGGTTATTGACTTCATGGGCAACACCTGCTACTAATTGTCCTAAAGAAGATATTTTTTCGGTATGTACGAGTTGAGTTTGGGTTTGTTGCAGTTTGTATAATGCTTGCTCTAAATCTAACGTTTTTTGCTGTAACACATTTTCGGCTTTTTTGCGCTGACTAATATCTCTGGTAATAACTAATCCATGCAGCTTACCATTGTACATGCAACTAGTAGCTTTAACTTCAATATCAAAAAACGTTCCATCTTTGTGGATAACAACAGCTTCGCAGGAGTATTCCTGACTTACTTTCACTGCTTTTATAAATTCTGCAAATAAAGGTAGCGAGTCTGGATAAATATAATCTTGAGGTTGCAGGTTGACAAATTCTTCAAATGTATAACCGTACATTTGACAATTTGTTGGGTTTAATGCTACAAATTTATATGTTTCTAAATCAATTATTGATAATCCATCATTGGCACTTTCAAAAATTGTACGATACTGTTCCTCTTGCTGTTTTAATTGAATTTGAGCTTGTTGTAATGAGCGTACTTGTTTCTCCTGTTCAGCATAAAGACGCGCGTTTGTAATCGCAATTGCTGCTTGTGATGAAAGAACTTTTAGTAATTCCAACCTTGCGGTTGTAAATGCACCAGTCACCAAATTATTTTCCAGATAGAAAAGACCTATAAACTCACCTTGGTAAAATATTGGAGAGCATAATATCGATTTTGGCTGCTGACGCTGAATATATAAATCATTCTGATACACTTGTTCAGTAGTAGCGTTATTTATAACCAGCGGTTGCCGAGTTCGTGCTACGTAATTAATCAAAGATACAGGTATATTTTCACTTGTTTCTACAGAACTAGATTCTAGGATGATTTCTAGAGATTCTTCATTGTAATCAATTGCTTCAATATATAAATTTCCTGATTTATCGAGAATTAAACACCCCTTTTGGGCACCAGCATTTTCTAAGATAATATTTAGTATAGTTTGAGGTAATTTATCTAAGCTATTTTCACTTTGAATAGCTTCAGATGCTTTCATAACCGTTACAAAATCTAAAAATTCACTGCTTGTTGAAGTGCTGCTGGTCGTCGTTTGAGTTGTTTTTGTAATTAAGGAACTGATTACAGAATTAGATTGAGTTTCATAAGTGCTATTAATCAAACTAGGATAACGCTTTTCTAAGTCTTTAACTTTGGCTGTTGCTCCCCATTGAGTGTAATAATAATGAGCTTCTGTCATATAAACTTTGGCGATTTTCTTCTTATCTAGAGATAGATAAAATTTAGCTGCAAGTTCGTTGGCAAGAGCAGCTTCTTGAATATAATCATTTTCTAAGGCGCCTTGAATTGCTAGGTCGTAGTAATTCATTGCTTCTGGCACTTGCCCCGTGACTCGATATTTTTCTGCTTCAACCAAATAAAACTTGTGCTGATAATTCATTGGAGCATGATGTGCCCAGTGCTGCATTTTTGCTTGGTTTGCACTCACTTGCTCCATGTCCTGCTGTTTTTGAAGCGAATCGCGCTCATTATATAATGCTAACCGTATGAGCGAATCATAAAAGTGAAAGTAGGGTAGTTCTGGCAAACTAGAAACAGTAACTAGATGCAAGGCCGCTTGAGTTGCGTTTTCTAAAGCACGCACGTGCTGCTCAAACAAATAATTTAGAATCAGCTTGTGTAAATGCAAAGCATAAAGTCCATACCCATCTTCGTATTCTTGGTAATTGGCAAGAGACTGTACCTCGTCATAAACATCACCCGTGAGTTGGCAAGGATGAATCGAATGCCCCATAAGGTTGAGAACAACTTGATGTATCATCTCCGTATGGCTTAACTGAACTTCTTGCCGAGAGGAGCGAATTCTTTGTATATGAAATACAATTTGAGATTCGAGATGGGAAAGTGTTTGCCCAGTCCAATAGGAGAAACGACAGTAAAGAGAATCATTCCAAGCAATAAATTCTAAATCTCCATTTTCCAAACCAGCTTGCGCTCCAGCTTGAAATAAAGGAAGACTTTTGTGTAGGTGAGATTTACAATGTTTTGAATAGCTTGTCACACTGAGTAAAACCCTAGCAGCAACCGTCCTATCTTGAAGTTTATCTAGTAGCTGAAGTGCTAAATCACCAAATTGATAACCTGACTCAATGTCACCACCACTACAAAGCAAGCTAGCAAATAAACCATAACTAAAGGCTGATAGAACCGCATTACCAGATTGGATGGACAACTTTATCTGTGCCAAAATATTAAGGGCAAACAAAGGAGGGCAAACACAGTAGGTTGCCGACACAATTGAATTCAGAATTTGCAAAATGGCAAGTGACTGTGGGTCAGTCATAGGTGGTAACTCTAATAACGAGTTAATTCCAGCTTCTGGAATTAAGCCAATAACTTCTTTTAATGCTTCTTCTGCATCTTGCCAGCTAGGAGAATGGGGAAACGTTAAACCTAGTTTTGCCAAAATTTCTAAACCTGCCGCAACTGCTTCGGACAAATGTTTTTGAGCTAAGTGTGCTAAAATTTTACTCTCATAAACTTTGACAACATCCAGTACTGTTTGAGCATGTTGTTGCACGACTTCAATTTGTTGTGACATCTGGTCAAATTTGCCACACAGATAAGCGGCTTCGATGGCTGCTCCATACAGTGCTAGGGTGATTATGTAGTGAGTTTCCCAACTGTCTTGAGGTATAAGTGATAAGCCTGTATTGGTATATTTAAAGGCAGCTTCGTAACCAAGTGAAGCTTTTGCTCGTTTTCCAGCAGCTAAATTGAGTTTTGCTAACTCGAATTTTTCGGTAGTTTGCTCAATTAAATCTAATCCAATATTTAAATGGTTCACTACATCAAATATTTGGGCTTCTAATGCTTCGGGTAATAAAGTTTGTAGAAATAGGCGCCCAATTTGGTAATGAGTAGTTTGTTTTTGATTATCGGGAATCAAAGTATATGCAGCTTGTTGTACTCTGTCATGCAAAAAGCGATATTGAATATTTCTCCCCAGAGAAATTACTGAAGCTATTTCCTCTGTATTTAAAACCAGTGGCAATTTATAGTCATCTCCGACAGGTACAATTAAACCAACTTGTAAGGCTGCCCATAAATCGCGCGCGGTATCTTCCCAAGATTTTTGATTAACTACAGCTAAAATATTTAAATTAAATTGATTACCAATGCAGGCAGCTAATTGTAAAATTCTTTGTGTTGATGTAGGTAATTTAGAAATTTTATCTATCATCAACTCTACAACATTATCAGTAATCGCTTGTTGTTGAATTTTTTCTAAATTCCATTGCCATACCCCCCTCTGTCCCCCCTGAAGGGGGGAATCAAACCATAACAACTTATTTTCATACAAAGATTTAAGTAATTGCGTTAATAAAAATGGATTACCTTGAGTTTTTTCAAATAATAAGTTTGCTAAATATACAACTTTATCTACAGAACTTTGTAACGTCTCTGCTACTAACTGTGTAACATCTTCTAAACCTAATGGTTCCAAATTTATTTGTGTAATTTTAACACCAGCCTGACGCATTGTTTCCACCGCTTGCATAAAAGGGTGGCTAGGACTTACTTCATTATCTCGATATGCAGCGATGTTAAGACAATAACAATTATTAATATCAGTAGAAATAGATTGCAATGCTTGTAGTGAAGCTGTATCTGCCCACTGTAAATCATCAAGAAATGTAACTAACGGGTGTTCTGAACTGAGCAAAGCTTGAACAAACTGATTATAACAACGAACTAAACGGTTTGCAGCTTCTATAGCACCTAGTTCCGGTACTGATGGTTGTTTACCGATAATTAATTCTAATTCTGGAATTGCATCAATAATGATTTGAGCATTATTTCCTAAAGCATTTAAAAAAGTCTCTTTCCAATATTGCAAACGCTCCTGACTTTCTGTTAATAGCTGACAAATTAATCCACGATATGCTTGTAACGGCGCCGATAGGGGAGTATTACGTTGGAACTGGTCAAATTTACCGGAGGTAAAATAACCTTTTTGTCTCGTTAAATTTCTGATAATTTCATTAATTAATGCCGTTTTACCAATACCTGAATAACCACCTACTAAAACTAATTCACAACTTCCTTGGCTAACTCTTTCAAATACCTGAAGTAATTGTTCAACTTGCTTTTCTCGTCCATATAGTTTTTGAGGAATTAATAGTTGGGAGTTTTTATCTAATTCTCCTGGTGTGAATAGCTGAATTTCTCCTGTTGCTTTCAAATCGGACAAACACCTTTGCAAATCAGCCAAAAGTCCTGTTGCACTTTGATATCTATCTTCAGCATTTTTTGTAATCAATTTATTAATGATTTTGATGATAGTTTGTGGAACTTCTGGGTTTAGTTTCTCAATAGGAGTAGGTTGTACAGCAAGGTGACAATGCACTATTTCTAATTTGTCATTACTCACAAAAGGTAATTTACCCGTCAGCAACTCGTAAAAAGTTATCCCTAGCGAATAAAAATCACTGCGAAAATCGATGCTGCGATTCATACGTCCCGTTTGTTCTGGGGACATATACGCTAAAGTTCCTTCTAGTTGGTTTGGATTGATTAAAGGTGTCGTTTCGTTACTAAGACGAGTTGCAATACTAAAATCGGTTAACTTTACTTGCCCGCTTTCAGGATTAATGATAATATTCGCGGGTTTAATATCTTTATGAATAATTTGATGATTGTGTAGCGAAATCAAACTTTTTGCTAGCTGTACAGCAATAGCAAGGAATTCTAACAGGGATAATTTCCCTCTAACCAAAAATTCTTTGAGGGAAATACCACCAAAATCTTCCGCAACTAAAACAAATCTATTTTGATGTTTATCTAAATAGTCAAGTTTAACAACACCTTCTAAATCAAGATTTTTGGTAACTTGATATTCGTGCTTGAGGCGAGTAATCTGTTCTAAGCTGGGATATTCTGCTTTTAATGCTTTAAGAATAACTTTCTGCCCTGTTGGCGAAACTCCTCGGTAAATAATAGTGTTGATGCCTTCATAAACTACCTCGGTAATTTCATAGCCTGCTATCATAATTGACGGCATAATTTCACTTCTTGCCTATACATTAAATCTATATTTAGATTTCCCGTATTTTCAGTGAAACTAAACTTACTATCTATAAAATAAATTTATATTTTAACTCAAAAAGTAACGTTTTGTAAATTAAAGGCGATTAGGTGTGACGGGCAAGGATGCCCGTTCCACACACAAGGTTAGCTACAAGTATGTCTAATAACTATAACGTTCTTCGGCAAAGGGTTCACCACGTTGATGATAACCGTTACGTTCCCAAAAGCCGAGTTCTTCATTGTTGAGAAATTCTAAACCATTTATCCACTTGGCGCTTTTCCAAGCATAAAGGTGAGGTACAACTAACCTCATTGGACCACCATGTTCTGCCGGTAGCGGTTCGCCAAATAATTTAAACGCAAAAAAGTTTTCTTCGCGAATAAAATCATCCATTGAAATGTTGGTAGTATAACCACCATAACAATGTTCCATTACATACTTGGCGCCTGGATCGACTTCAATAACCTTCATAAAGTCAGTAACTTTAATACCAGTCCATTTCACATCCAGTTTTGACCACCGGGTAACACAATGAAAATCAGCAGTAAATTCACTTTGGGGTAACTTCATGAAGTCGTCCCAAGTTAAAGTTAATGGCGCCGCTAAACCAGATATACAAAATTCCCAAGTATTCATATCAACCTGGGGAGTGGCACCGTAAGTCAATACCGGAAAGCCATTTGTTAAATATTGACCTGGTGGTACTCGGTCGTTAGCTTCGGTTGGTTTTTGAAAAAATTTCCCTGGCATCGGCAATAAGAGTTAGGAATTAGGAATTAGGAGTTAGGAGTTATTAGTCACTCAGCACGAGCGCACTCATAACTCGTACAGACGTGATTAATCACGTCTCTACATATTACTCTTCCTCTTCGCCTTCTTCTTCATCTGTTGGATAGACAAAGGTTGAACGTCCAGTCAAGATTGATTTTCCCATAGAGATAGCTTTTTGTGCTTCCACTTGGGCTTTATGTCTCCAGGTCGCGCGTCGTGAGTCACGTTTTGATTTTGAGGTTTTCTTCTTTGGAACAGCCATGTGTTAGGATATCGCAATTTTTGACAACCTTTTTATTCTATGCCATTTACAAGAATTGGGAATAGGAAGACAAGGAGAAGGCTATTTCGGATTTCTTGGACTGGGTGGTAATGTTGCTGGTGTTGGTTTGGGTGGTTGAGGTTGTTGCTGGGGTTGTGGTTGTGGTTGAACTGCTTGTTGGTCAAATAATAACAAGCGACGCGCGGTCTTGAAATATTTTGCCCAGATTTTGGGGTCGGGACGGTTACGCCATTGCTGACGGCTAACTCGCAGTTCTAGTATTGGTGCTATTGCGCCATAATTTTGCCCTGAAATTATGACTGATACTTCTGTAATTAAAATATCCTGGTCAAAAGTACGTTGTGCTGCCGCGCGCGCTGCTGCTTCTGCCCTAGTTAATATGTTTTCGTAAGTTTCTTCGGGCAAACGGTCAACAACAATATCGCCAGTTGCGGTATAAGCTCGCACTATTCGAGGGCATATTCCTTCCGTAGCAACCCATACAGGAATGGCTATACCTAACATTAATATGGCTTTAACTATCCGGATTTTCGCTCGCAACTGAGGCAAAGAGGGATTAAATAACTTTAAAATATTCTCTGCCTGTAGGGTATTTATGCTTAACGGTTTATGAACTGGTTTTTTTGTTTGTTTTTTCATATGTTTTTTCATATGCTTTTAGCTCCTGAATAACTCCTATGGAAATTGCGTTAAAAAGCAAGTAATAAATTTAACCGTAATTCTTCTGGGTTGAAATAATCACTCAGATTAATTAGGTTAGCCTTGTTTTCTAACAGAAGCCAACCGCAATTATTCGATAATGTAAAATTAAGTGCAATCTTTGGTGATGGCAAATAACTGGGCGATAGCCATCGGTATCAATCAATATCAGTTTCTTCAACCTCTAGCTTGCGCTCAAGCTGATGCTCTTGCGCTTAGGGATTTTTTGATTGAAGATGGAGCTTTTAGACAGCAGCAGTGCTTGTTGATGAGCGATACTTCGCCGCCAATTGGTGACCGACCGACTACTCCGACTAGGGAGAATATTTTATTACTGCTTGAGGATTTAGCTGCTGCTTGTTGGCGCCCCTCTGACCGTGTGTGGTTTTTTTTCTGCGGATACGGAGTTAACCACAACGGTAGAGATTATTTGATGCCCATCGATGGAACTCCTGAACGTATTGAAGAGACGGGTATCGAAGTTGCTTACGTCATGCAAAGCTTACAAGCATCGGGCGTTAATTCATTGATGTTGCTTGATATTAACCATGCGTTTGGTACATTGAACGAGACGCATGTTGGGCAAGAAATAATTGACCTCGCGCAGGAATTAAAACTCCCCTTGATTTTGTCATGCCAACCCGAACAATTTTCCTATTCAAGTAGCGAGCTGGGTCATGGTTTCTTTACAGCAGCACTTTTAGAGGCTTTACGTTCGGGAAATGGCAACACGTTAGGCGAATTAGAAGCCTATTTAAGCATTCGGACACCAGAATTATGTCAGCATTTCTGGCGCCCGACGCAAAACCCTGTCACAGTTATGACTTCGAGCAAGCAGGTTATCTTGGGAAACTTTGAATTAGAAAACGACGACGCACCAGCGATAGTGGTATCTGAAGAAATCTTCGCCTCGGCACTATCAACTCCCGCTTTGGAAAACGCTACAACCAAACACAACCCTCATCCAGCGCATAATTTATCAAATCATTATTCGCAGCTTCACAATGTTCAAAATGCTCAAAATGCCCAAAAAGTCCAAAATCAAGTTGCCGTAACGAATTTTGGCGCACCAGAGCATGTTCATTCAGGTAGTAATTCAGGTATTAATTCAGGTATCAACTCAGGTGTCAGTTCATCTATCAATTCAACTATCAATGAGGCGCCGCTTGGGCAACGAAGCTTACCCCCTTCACTTCCCCCTGCCAGACCAAGAGTGGAAACTCAGCAACCCGCACCGATAAACGATATTCCTGACTCACAAGAGCATCAGGAACAAGATAGTGCAGGCGTACCTTTCTTTTTACAAGTACTATTGTGGGGTGGTAGCATAACATTGCTACTAGGGATGATAGTGCTTTTATTATTCCGGAATCAATCTGGGGTAGTCGAGCAACCGACATCACCGAATACAAATTCTGATGAAACATCACTCGTTAACACTGTTCCAAAAAACTCGGTTCCAAAAAACTCAGTGACTGGGCAACCTGAGATATCGGTGCCAGTTACACCCTCTTCACCACAGACTACACCCAAACCACAAGTAACTGTCGCTACACCCGAAGCAACACCAACACAAACAACAATACCAGCAACAACTACACCGATAGACCCGCAAAGTCGTAAACAAGCATTAGCTGAATTAGATAAATTATCGCTTACCCCTACACAAGCAACCGATTTAAAAATTGCCATTGCTTCCGCGCGTAAAATTAAACCAACAGACCAGGAGTATGAAAAAGCGCAGGCTAATATTCAAGTTTGGAACAGTATGATATTTGACTTGGCACAAGAACGTGCGTCTAAACGCCAGTACTCTTCGGCTGTTGCTGCTGCTCAGTTGATAGGCGAAAACGAAGCGTTATATCAAAAAGCAGACAACGCAGTTACACAGTGGCGCCTGCAAGCCAAACAATATGTTAGTAACAAAACCGTCGTTGAAGCAGCTACAGGTTTAGTCAAACCTGGACAAGCATCAAGCTACAACCGTGCTATCGAAGTCGCTAAAAAAGTACCAAAAGGCGAACCAGGTTTTGATGTAGCGCAAAAATCTATAGATAAGTGGAGTAAGGAAATTTTAAATCTAGCTAGAAAGCGCGCGGCTAAAGGTAACGCACAAGCTGCTATTAGTACTGCTACACTAGTTCCACAAGGAACACCCGCTTATAGTGCTGCACAAAAAGCTATTCAACAGTGGAAAAGATAATAATTTAGTGCTGAGTGCTGAGTTATGAGTGCTGAGTGCTGAGTTATGAGTGCTGAGTGCTGAGTTATGAGTTAAATTACTAACTCCTAACTCCTAACTCCTAATTCCTAACTCAGCACTCAGCACTCAGCACTATTAACAGTATTGTGAAACATCTTCGCCACATTTATCAGCGAGGTAACACAGCGCACGAAAGCGTAAACCAACGACTTCATCGTATAAAGGGTTAAGCTTGCACATTGGTGGAATGTGGAACAAGGTTTTGCCGAATAAACTAATGTCGCGCTCAAATGGGCATTGAGACGGAATAAACTTACAAAGCTTGTGCGCGATTTTACGGTCGCTAACTTCAATGCTGTCTACCCAGTTCCGCAATGGCTTTAAACAATCAAAACCAGGCTTTTCGGGAAGTTGGTTTTCTGGTTGTGCGTTGTTGAGAGATACCCAGCTTGCAAAAAAAATCTTTGGTGCGGTATTTTTACCTACCTTCATGGTTCGCTCCTCTACCATATTGAGGGTTTTGAACTAAAAACTAACAGTTAATATCAAAAGCTAATTATCTCTCCCGGAAGAAATTGGCTTTACGCCTCGATGCAATCTGACAGACTTTTGTAACACAATCTAGGTTTTTTCGTTGCGCTACACAGTCGAAGTACAAACATGCGAATCGCTACTTAAATCAGAGTCCATTTATTATCTACGTCCAGTTAACCGCAATTTCCTTATAATCGGTAGGGCGATACTACTATCTTGTTGATAACTTGACATATTTAAAATTCTAATAAAGTCATCTGCCTTTTGACAGATAATTATTACACTTTATACAAGTTTTTTACAAGCAATACTGGATTCACCATAGACAAATATCTATAAATACTGCAAAAGCATGAGTGACCCATTATTAAAGCCACTCGTTAGCATCAGAAGTAAGCTACTGTACATTAGTTCCCCAAAATTGAAATTTAATTGAACTCAGTAAATTCTATTGGAATTTTTCTTTTGAGAAAGTAATCTTGGATACTAGTTCCAGGGTTTGTAAGTAATAAATATTACATTACATACTAATGAATCTCCACCAGTATATATACCGGGATTACAGCGATTGATGTTAAAGCCATCATATTTCTGTTAGGTATGGATGTAAGTTAACACCAATTTAAGTTATGCAAATTTTTTTCGCGCTCTATCATTGTTATTACGTTTGACGCGAAGTCCTTTTAGATTATTTATTATTAGGAAATTTACTCAGAAAACAAAAATATAAATAATTAGTGCTGAACCCAAGAATTTAAAAAAACTCTCAGCACTCAGCACTTTTAACTCAGCACTTTAAGAAGCAACTTGTGCGGCAGTTCTAGTTCGGCGCCTTCTACCGTCAGCAGCAACTGTGGTTGCGGTGGCTGCTGGCGTCACCGTCACTACTGTCACTGCTGGTTCATCAGGAATTTGCATTAATAATGTTACATTTGGCTGACAATGCAACTCTTTACGTAACGAACGGGCTAAATCACGTTCAATCAAACCTTGTAAACCACCCCAGTCTACATCCGTTTTACCTTCGTAAGTTTGAGCAAATTCTCCCCATCGTACACTGAGAATTTCTTCAATTCGCTGCTGTACCCAACGAAGTACCAAAGACTTGTCAACATTCGTCACCACTCCACGCATGTGAAGTTCGGGTTTAGCGAGCAATTTACCACTCCAGTCAATGGCTGCAGCAACTGTAACAAGACCTTCTTCTGCCATTTTCTGACGTTCTTGTAAGACTTTCGCGCTAACCATGCCTGAACCTGAAGTGTCAACTAACTCCAGACCTGCTGGCACTTTACCACCAACACGTATCGATTCTTGTGTTAATTCGATAACATCCCCGTTATCAATTATCACCATATTCTCTTTGGGCACACCCATGCTTTGCGCGGTTTGCGAGTGCTTAATTAACATCCGGTGTTCACCGTGAACGGGCACAAAAAACTTGGGTCGAGTTAGTGCCAGCATTAATTTCTGATCTTCTTGACAGCCATGTCCTGATACGTGAATTCCTTTCTCGCGTCCGTAAACAACATTGGCGCCTTGCATCATCAATTTATCGATGGTGTTTACTACCGCTATCGTATTACCAGGAATTGGGTTGGCTGAAAATACTACTGTATCACCAGTGCGAATCTTGATATGTGGGTGTTCTTTATTGGCAATGCGTGTCATTGCTGACATTGGCTCACCCTGCGAACCTGTTGTTAAAATCAATACTTTTTCGTCTGGTAAATTACGAATGCTATTGAGCGGTTGCAATAAATTATCTGGACACTTTATATAACCTAGGTTACGCGCGTGAGCTATTAGGTTGAGCATCGACCGTCCAACAACGCTAACAACACGACCGTGCTGCTGCGCTAACTCCAAAATCATGTTGATACGGTGAACACTCGAAGCAAAAGTGGTTATAAACAATCTTCCTTCTGCTTGCCCAAAAACTCGGTCGAGGTTTGGATATACCGAACGTTCGGATGGAGTAAATCCTGGTACTTCTGAGTTAGTAGAATCGCTAAGTAGGCAAAGCACGCCCTTCTCACCGTGTTCAGCTAACCTTTGTATATCAAAGCGCTCTCCATCAACGGGTGTGTGGTCAAACTTAAAGTCGCCAGTATGAATAACTACGCCAATTGGAGTGTGGATAGCAACTGTAAAGCTATCAGCAATGGAGTGAGTGTTGCGAATATATTCAACTAAGAAGTTCTTACCAATTCGCACAACGTCGCGCGGCATTACAGAACGTAATTCGGTGCGGTCACGTACCCCCGCTTCTTCCAATTTACCTTCGAGCATCGCTAATGCGAGACGCGGCCCATACATAACAGGTATTTCAAACTGTTTGAGGTGGAATGCAATGCCACCAATATGGTCTTCGTGCCCGTGTGTAACAATCATTCCCTTGATTTTGTGGCGGTTTTCACGCACGTAAGTCATGTCAGGAAGGACAATATTTACACCATGCATTCCATCAGTGGGGAATGCCAAGCCTGCATCGAGGAGGATTATTTCATCATCGTACTCAAAAACACAGGTATTTTTACCAATTTCATGTAAACCGCCCAACGGAATAATTTTGAGGGCGGCTGAATTTTCGTTTCTAGCCATTTTCTCCTTAGATTTTTACGAGTGTGATTGTAAGTTAGTTAACAGCAAAAATTTGATTTACGTCCCGGTCACTGTAACCAGATATCTAAAAGTCAATCTGACAGCAGAAGCTTGATATATGGATGTTCGATCAATTGCTTAAATAAAATTTGTTCTATTTCAATCAGTCATATTAACGAACTATATACATTCATTGGTAACACAATGTATCCACCTTTCACCTGGTGAAATTTACGCAATATATCTAATATGTATCTTCTACTACTTTAACTCGTAACAGTAGAAAAAGCCCCTGTTTAGATTAAATCTAGTTCTTTTAAAACAACCTCTAACTGTTGGGTGACTTCGGGTGAAGCATCACCAAGCGGTAGACGACATGAGCCAACCGAGTAGCCAGATAATCGTAAAGCAGCTTTAACAGGAATTGGATTAGTTGTAACAAATAAAGCTTTAAATAAGGGGAAAAGCCGTAGATGAATAGACGTAGCTTGTTGTACTTGCCCCGAATGATAAGCTTGAATCATTTGTTGTATTTGCGTTCCAACCAAGTGCGAAGCGACGCTAACTACACCTTTAGCCCCGATAGATAATAAGGGTAAGGTTAATGAGTCATCACCGGAGTAAATGTCAAACTCTGATGGTGTCAAACGACGCATTTCGCTTGCTTGGTCTAGGTTCCCACTAGCTTCTTTAATGCCAATTATGTTACTTACTTCGGCTAACTTTGCGACTGTCTCCGGTTGCAAGTTTTGACCCGTGCGACCTGGAACGTTGTATAACAACACTGGTAGAGAAGGTTCGGCTTCTGCTATCGCGCGAAAGTGTTGATATAATCCTGCTTGCGGCGGTTTGTTGTAATAAGGAACTACTTGTAAGCAACCATCTACTCCTATTTTAGCGGCTTTTTGAGTTGCTGAGATAGCTTCTTCTGTGGAATTTGAACCACAACCTGCCATAACTTTCGCTTTACCAGCTACTGCCTCTTGGACGACGTTAAATAATTTATACTCTTCGTCCCATGAAAGCGTTGGTGATTCGCCAGTTGTACCACAGACTACAAGTGTATCGCTACCAGATGCAGCGAGGTGTGCCGCAAAAGAAGCTGCTAAATCATAATTCAAACTGCCGTCCTCTTTGAACGGCGTAATCATCGCAGTTAAAACTCTACCAAAATCTACCACCCTTTTTACACTCCTATTTAACCGCGCGTCCAAAGTTTTAAATAAATCTATATATTCTTTACGTAGATATACCTAAAACTCTTGACTTGCTATGAATTATCAAAACCGAAGATATTTCTGGTGCTGGCGCCTTATGTTAGTACTAACGCTTTGCTTGGTTTAACAAGATTTTTTTCCACCAATAGCTCGGCAATTTGGACAGCATTCAATGCCGCACCCTTACGAATTTGGTCTCCACATAACCATAATTCCAAGCCGTTCTGGAGCGATATATCCTGTCGTATTCTGCCTACTAATACTTCGTCACGACCTGTTGCGTCTATAGGCATTGGAAAATAGTTCGCGCTCCAGTCCTCAACCAACTTCACACCAGGCGCTCCTGCGAGAATTTGGCGCGCTTCGTCTTTGTTAAAAGGTTCTTCAAACTCTAGATTTACCGCTTCTGAGTGCGCGCGTAGTACGGGAACCCGAACACAGGTTGGAGTAATTTGAATTTCTTGAGTTCCAAAAATCTTTCTAGTTTCATTAACCATCTTCATTTCTTCTTCGCAGTACCCCTGTTCATTGAGGGAAGTATTGTGAGGAAATAAATTAAAGGCTAATGGGTAAGGAAATACTTCTGTAGATGGTTGGTGACCCGACAAAATAGCACTTGCCTGCGCTTGCACTTCTGCCATTGCTTTTGCTCCAGCACCGCTCGCAGATTGATAAGTTGCGACAACAATCCTTTTGATTTTTTTGACTTTATGCAACGGATAAACCGCTACAGCCATTAATATTGTCGTACAGTTAGGGTTCGCAATGATACCTTTATGTGTGTATGCAGCATCAGGGTTAACTTCCGGCACTACTAACGGAACTTCTGGGTTCATCCGAAAAGCACTGGAATTATCGATAACTACCGCACCAGCTTCTACAGCTGATGGTGCCATCGCTTTAGAAGTCGAACCACCTGCTGAAGCTAATACTATATCAATGCCGTGAAAAGATTTATTATCCGCAGCCTCAACTGACAAACTTTCGCCTTTGAACGACATTTTTTGTCCTGCACTACGCGCGGATGCCAACAATTTTAATTCAGCAAGAGGGAAATTACGACTTTCTAGTAATTCCAATAATTCCTTGCCTACGGCTCCAGTCGCTCCCAAAATAGCTACACGATAGGGTCTTGACAAACTGGCTTCCTCCTTTTAGATACTAATTACGTTTAATTTTAAGAATTGTTACGTTTTTTGCAATTTCTTTCCAAACTATGTGTTACCCACAAATATACATAACGTTTTATCAACAATTATTTTTAATAATACTTGAAATGTATGACCGGAAATAATTTAGTTTAACTTACTATACATTATAATACTTCTAATACCACATGCACGATATTACTTAATGGTCGGGTGTTCTGTATCAAAGCCAAAATTCTTACATAAGTTCATTAGTTTAGAGAAACAAAACGATATTTAAACTACATGTTATATACAGAATAATTTACTTTAGCGTATTCAAGCACAAAATGATATAGTCATCATTTGCGATAGAGTAAGTAATAATAGCACATTAAAAATAAAAATAGTATTAATTTACACAGCTATTTAAGATATTGGGCTGAAATGATTGATGAACTATCATTTAAAGAAAGCAAAACAAAGGATTTGCAGCTGTCGCGCGGTGTTTAGCAGCGTTTGTTACAACTGTAACCAAGTATCTTAACCCAAAATCCGACTTCGGTTGAAAGACTGTTTGGAGAGCAAGTAAGATAATACGTTGTTGAAAACCAGAATACCATAACTGGAAGATATCAACGCCTTCTCCATGTCAAGACGAGCGACATCATTAAGTTAAACACATAAACTTATTTGTCTATAGTGCCTAGTTTAGTGAGACTAGCTGTAAACTTAATTTCTGCTGCACAGCATCCAAACAGTCTTTCAAACGATGTTATTGTTGGTTTGTCGCGCGCTAATGCCCGTATTCAAGACTAAAAAAACTGTTAGATACCGTAAACTCGGATACTATCACCGTATGCGCCTACCTCAAAAATAGTGTTGAACAAGCTGCACTTCCTTCTCTGTGCTGTGTCAATCCTCGTCAAAATATAATTCATAGAATCGAGATAAAGCATGAAAGTTACCCAGGAGAAACTTCCTAAAAGCCAAATTGGACTGTCGATCGAAATAGCTCCAGAAGCCACTCAGAAAACCTACGAGCAAGTAGTACAGAACCTGTCTCGCACCGTAAATATTCCTGGGTTCCGTAAAGGCAAGGTTCCCCGTTCAATCTTGCTACAGCGTTTGGGCACTACTCGCGTTAAAGCTGCTGCGGTCGAAGAACTAATCCAAGATGGAATTGAAAAAGCCCTCAAACAAGAGAAAATCCCAGCTATTGGTCAACCCCAACTGCGCTCAACCTTTGATGACTTAATTAGTAGCTACGAACCAGGTAAAACCCTGACGTTTTCCGCTGCCGTTGACGTTGAACCAGAAATCCAAATTAGTAACTATACGGGTTTCTCCATTCAAGCCGAAGAAGTAAAATACGATGCGTCGCGTGTCGATACAGTGTTAGATGCGGAACGTCAAAAAATGGGAACATTGATTCCTGTGGAAGGACGTGCGGCACAAATAGGAGATACAGCGGTAGTTGATTTTAAAGGAGTTGTGCCCAAGGGGGAAGGTGAAGAAGGAGAAGACGAACCAATTCCTGGTGGGCAAGCAGAAGATTTTCAAGTCGAGTTGTATGAAGACCGCTTTATACCAGGATTTGTAAGTGGCATGGTTGGGATGAATCCGGGCGAAACAAAGGAAATTAGCGCGCAGTTCCCCGACCCATATACAAATCAAGAGTTGGCAGGAAAACCAGCACTCTTTACAGTTACGCTCAAGGACATTAAAGAAAAAGAGCTTCCTGAGTTAAATGACGACTTTGCCAAAGAGGTTAGCGATTTTGAGACGTTAGCAGAACTACGTGCTTCGTTAGAAGAGCGTTACCAAAAAGAAGCTAGCGATAAAACACAATCTAATCAGCACGAAGCGTTACTTAAAGAGCTTGTTAAGTACGTTGAGATTGACTTGCCTGAAACATTGATTCAGAAAGAAATTGATGCGATGCTGACGCAAACAGCAATGCGCTTACAACAGCAGGGTATGGATGTTCGCAAGCTGTTTACAGAAGACATTATTCCACAATTGCGTGAAAACTCTCGTGGTGAGGCATCAGAGCGGATAAAACGTTCCTTGTCGCTGCGCGAAGTTGGCAACCGTGAATCGATCAAAGTCCCCGACGAAGAAATAGAAGCGCGCGTCAACGAACTGATGCAACAATATGCAGACCAAGACATTGATCAAGATAAGTTGCGCTCGGTCGTCGAAAACGATTTGCTAACCGAAAAAATTCTTGATTGGCTCGTTGAACACTCGACCGTCGAATTAGTACCGGAAGGTTCGCTAAAAGCAGAAGAACCTGAACAATCTGAAGAATTTGAGCAGTCTTCTGAAGCACCAGAAACTATCGACGTAGAAGTTATAGATTCTCAACCGTCTTCTGAAGCATCAGAAACTAGCGACGAAGAAGTTCAAACCGCTGAATCTGGGCAATAAGGTGTTGGTTTGTGTGGGAGGCACAAATTTTTATATTTTCTTCCTCCTGCACTTTCACTCGTTCTTCCTGTGATACTTCAGCTTGCGAGTGCTTACCAATTCTCCCTTTCCCCGAATAAAATAAAAGCATTGGGAGAACGGATATTACTACTTACAGCTATTTATGTGTTAAGACGTTAGAAAATTATATGAGGCATAATGGTAAACACATATCGATAAAATTTACGCGCTTAGTCAGTAGCCGTTTGCGCGCGTGGTAACTCGCTTTCGTTCAAATGGTACAACTACCGTATAGATTAATAGTTCAATTATTGTTTGATTCAACAAAAACATCAGTACTATGATGCTTGTATCGCAATCGGGAAACTACCCCATTAGTAGTTTGGGTCAATTACAAATAAATTCCCTAGGCAGTCCTAGCAACATCGTCCCGATGGTGGTAGAACAATCTGGGGTAGGAGAGCGAGCCTTTGATATTTACTCACGTTTACTGCGTGAGCGGATCATATTTTTGGGAACGCCTGTAGATGATACAGTAGCGAACTCAATTATTGCTCAACTTCTTTTCCTTGATGCGGAAGACTCGGAGAAAGATATTCAGCTTTATATAAATTCTCCGGGTGGGTCGGTTACAGCAGGAATGGCAATTTATGATACAATCCAGCAAATTCGCCCTGATGTTGTTACCATATGTTTTGGATTAGCCGCTTCGATGGGGGCATTTTTGTTAACCGCAGGTGCCAAAGGCAAACGGATGTCTCTACCGGATTCTCGGATAATGATTCACCAACCTTTGGGTGGCGCACAGGGGCAAGCTGTTGATATCGAGATACAAGCCAAAGAAATTCTTTATCATAAAGCTAAGTTGAATCAGTTGCTGGCACACCACACTGGTCAACCACTAGAAAGAATTGAAGCCGATACGGAACGTGACTTTTTCATGTCGGCTCAAGAGGCAAGCAATTATGGGTTGATTGATCAAGTCATCTCAAGGCAAAATCTTCCTTCCAAGGCGTGAAAACCTTACTGTTGTCTAAATAAAGAGGCTGGTATGTCTAAGTACGACTCCCATTTAAAATGTTCGTTTTGTGGCAAGTCTCAAGAGCAGGTGCGTAAGTTGATTGCGGGACCGGGAGTCTACATCTGCGATGAATGCGTAGACTTGTGCAATGAAATACTAGATGAGGAGTTGCTCGACACAAACGGTGCTGCGGCTTCCCAACCTGCACGTCCAACTGAGCAGCCACAAAAACGTCGCACCCGTTCCAGCAGTCTCTCGTTTAATCAAATACCGAAACCGAGAGAGATTAAAAAATATCTTGACGAACACGTTATCGGTCAGGACGAAGCGAAAAAAGTACTATCAGTTGCAGTTTATAACCACTATAAACGGCTATCTATTCTCCAATCTAAAGGAGCTAGTAAAGGTTCGCCTGATGATGCGGTTGAGTTACAGAAATCTAATATTTTATTAATTGGTCCAACTGGTTGTGGTAAGACGCTTTTAGCTCAAACGCTTGCCAAGATTCTTGACGTACCTTTCGCAGTAGCGGATGCGACTACATTAACCGAAGCGGGTTATGTGGGTGAGGACGTAGAGAATATATTGCTACGGTTGTTGCAGGTAGCAGACCTTGACGTTGAAGAAGCGCAACGCGGCATTATTTATATTGATGAAATCGATAAAATTGCTCGTAAGAGTGAAAATCCATCGATTACGCGCGACGTTTCTGGTGAAGGTGTGCAGCAAGCGCTGTTAAAAATGCTCGAAGGTACTGTTGCCAACGTACCTCCTCAAGGCGGACGAAAGCATCCTTATCAAGATTGTATTCAAATTGATACAAGCAATATCTTGTTTGTTTGTGGTGGCGCCTTCGTTGGTTTAGAAAAAGTTGTAGAGCAAAGAATAGGTAAAAAGTCAATAGGGTTTGTACAACCAGGTGAAGGTCAATCGAAAGACAAGCGTATTGCCGACACATTGCACCATTTGGAACCAGATGATTTAGTAAAATTTGGCATGATACCCGAATTTATTGGACGGGTGCCAATGGTAGCAGTAGTAGACCCACTCGACGAAGAAACTTTGATGGCAATTTTGACACAGCCAAGAAGCGCATTAGTCAAGCAATATCAAAAACTGCTCAAAATGGACAACGTGCAGCTTGAATTTAAATCGGATGCTTTGCGAGCTATTGCACAAGAAGCATATCGACGTAAAACAGGCGCCCGTGCGTTACGAGGTATCGTTGAAGAATTGATGCTTGATGTCATGTACGAACTACCATCACGTAAAGACGTAGGTCGTTGTACAGTCACAAAAGAAATGGTAGAAAAACGTTCAACTGCCGAACTCATAATTCATCCATCTTCACTACCAAAACCCGAATCAGCGTAGGGTGCGTGACGCTATTAAAATCTTGAAACAAAGATAATAATCTAGTAGCGTCACGCACCTGACCTTAATTAATGTAGGACAACCAAAACCCGAAAGCGTAGGGTGTGTGGCGTCATTAAAATCTTGAAACAAAGATAATAATTTAGTAGCGTCACGCACCTAACTTTAATGTAAAAATCAAATTTAACTCAATGTAAAGAATAATAATCCGGTGCGTGACGCTACCAGATGGTTAGCTTCGTTTTAAAATTGTTGGTAGCGTCACAGCACCCTACTTATGTCCTATATTAATGTACGTGGCATTCAACATTACTATGAATGGATAAAACAACCATCGGGAGAAAAACCAGTGATGGTGTTTATTCATGGTTGGGCAGGTTCTGCTCGTTACTGGCAAAGCACCGCACAAGCTTTGTCAGAATATTTCGACTGTTTACTTTATGACATGCGTGGTTTTGGGCGTTCCAAGGGTAAACCTACGACGTTAGAAGCGAGTGAAGCAATTGCTGAGTCACAGTCTATACAAGAAGAAGCCGAAGCAATTCAAGAATTAACTTACGAACTTGAAGAATACGCTCAAGACTTAGCAGCATTATTAAATAAGCTACAACTCCACAAAGTTTATATCAACGCTCACTCAATGGGCGCCTCAATAGCCACATTATTTTTCAACCGCTATCCACAACAAGTAGAAAAAGCGATATTGACATGTAGCGGTGTATTTGAATATGACGAAAAAGCCTTTGCCGCATTTCATAAATTTGGTGGCTACGTAGTCAAGTTTAGACCCAAATGGCTAGCAAAAATACCCCTTGTTGATAGAATGTTTATGGCGCGTTTTTTGCATCGTTCGATTCCCGCATCCGAACGTCAAGCGTTTTTAGAAGACTTTTTAGCAGCAGATTACGAAGCAGCACTAGGCACAATTTTTACTTCAGTAAGTAAGTATCAAGCGGAAATAATGCCTGGAGAATTTGAGAAATTAACCGTACCAACTTTATTAATATCAGGAGAATACGACCAAATAATTCCTGCTAACTTAGGACGTAAAGCGGCAGCATTAACCAATAAAGTCAAGCTAGTAGTAATGAAAGACACAGCGCACTTCCCAATGTTAGAAGACGCAGAAACTTATTTAAAGGTAGTCCAAGAATTCTTAAGTTAATTTTCTTGTAGGATAGGCATCCTGCCTGTCCATATCAAAAAACAATCACCACGCGAAACCCGACAAAATTGCTCTTCCCATCGGGCTTTGCTCGACTGCGATTTGCAGAGCGGCATCCTCTGGAATTATAATTCCAAGAACCACCACGCAACACTTTGCGAATATCTTTATCATTCGATTCAATCAACCAAGCTTTCCCATTACTAGGAACTCCATTATAATTTTCGTGCCAATCATCTCTACACCACTCCCATATGTTGCCATGCATATCATATAAACCAAAAGCATTCGGGGGAAAGGTGCCAACATTAGTAGTTGTTTTACGATATTGACCTTTGCCAGCACCCCTATAAGTTTGGTTGCCGTCATAATTGACTAATTCCGTTGTAATAGTTTCACCAAAATGAAATGGCGTAGTAGTTCCAGCGCGACAAGCGTACTCCCATTCAACTTCGCTAGGCAAACGATAGTTTTTTTGTGTTTTTGAGACAACCTTTTACAAAATTCATTCGCTTCATCCCAGGATATTCCCTCAACTCGCAAATTGGCACCTTTAAAAAACGAAGGGTCAAGTAGTAAATCAATATTAACTTTGGGGAAAGTAGCAACTTGTTTCCATTAAGCTTGGGTAACTGTAAATTTACCCATGAAAAATGGCTTAATTTTAACCTTATGTTGTGGGCGTTCGTCTACATCACCTTCATTATCCGACGAACCCATCATAAAATTACCACCAGGAATAAGTAGTATTTCTAAAACTACTCCATTACCTAAGTCCTCAAGACTTTGAGTATAATTCTTAATTTATTAGTCCGCGCCCGATCGATTGGCGCCACTGTGTACGTTTCAACCCAAACCTAATTCACGTCGCAGCAAGTTAATCGATTTATCACCGATATAATTATCACTACGAACTATTTTAGGTGGACGAATAATGTCATCCACAACTACTTGCACAGCATTTTGCACTGCTATGGAACTAGCTTGGTCGCTACAGAAAATTAAGTGCGCGCGTTTGACTATGGCATGAAGTTTATACGTGTCTTTTGGCTGTGATGTCATTACCAATAGTTCGTCACCTCGAATACCGTGAATAATAACCTCGGTAGCACGCAAAATACCAGAACTAACGCTAACGATACCAATACAGCTATCTACTGGCAAAGTTCTTACAATAGTAAGTTCTTTTGCGTAGTCGTGAATGTCGAGTGGAATAACACGTACAGACTTGGGAGCAGCAATAGATTCAACATCAGCAATAAAATATCGACTAGTGACAACTGTTGCACTCGAAGTTTGTTCCAATACTGTAGCTAAATCTTCTGTTGCTACTAACTGTATGGGAATTTTTAAGGCTTGCTCAAGTTCACCTGCCATTAATTCGCCGGCGCCAATATCTTGTCTAGGTACAGCTACTAGTACTCTTGCGCTACAGCGTAATCTCCAATCGATTTCAGCTAAAAATATCTCGCGCGCTTGTGATAGAGTGCAGCCTTGGGTAAGTAAATCATCGAGCGCTTGTTGAACAACTTTGTAAGCTTGTGGGTATTGTTCAAGAATTGGAGAACGTAGTCTGCTTCCTCCTTCGTGTCCTTGAGCACGTACATAAATTCCAGACCCAGCAAGACTTTCAACAAAACCGTCTTCTTCAAGCTGACGATATACTTTGCTAATCGTATTACGATGCAAACCTGTCTGCATCGCCAGAGCGCGCGTGCTTGGCAATTTGTAACCAGGTGGAT
>NZ_JBXXZH010000132.1:0-21081 GCF_059640475.1 Calothrix sp. CBUCES-K 9914 | reverse complement strand
AGCAGCAGTCATGGCCTCACAAGCTGCGGGCCTCTTGCCGCTGCTGCTCTTTAATTACCACACTTGATAAATCTTTATCTTCTAATGCCGATGTATCAAGTTTCATCACTAGTGTTGCAGCATTCCCTCCTACATAACCAACTTCATGCTCACTACAACCGTGCGTTCCTTGAATCACTTCAACAACAGACTCAATATCACTTACCATCGGCGCCAGCAAATCCAAAACAGCTTTCGATAACGGCGCCCTCCCGAAAGTCTCCCTCAACTTATCTAACGGTTCGCTAACAAATTTCTGTAACGGCGCCATTACACCGCGTCCAAAATAAGATGACCAAGTGTAATCAACTGGCACCTCCAGTCCCACAGCAAAGCGCGCAAGCTCTGTAAAATCTGATGCCAAGGCACCTATTTCTGCCGCAAACTTATAAGCTACAAAAAACTCTAATAATGAACGGTGGGCTGGAGTATAATCACCATCAGCATTACGAATGAGCATAGTTTGCCCCATCATATCGAACTGCCAGTGATCTAAATCTTTTTCTTCCTGCACCGTTGTACCAAACAGGCGCCTAATCCTATTAGGAAAAACTCTATAATTTAGACTCATTTGGTCAGTTGATAGCATCTCCCAAGATAGTTCACACAGAAAATAAAGTTTATCTGCTAAGGAAGTAAATGTACGTGTTTGTTTTATGTCTCGCTGAATCTTATGTTGTACCGCATATAAATACACGCGCGACATATCAACAGGTTTACCTGCTTCAATATCTGGTAATGCTTCTAGTATTAACTCTGTCATTACCGGGCGCCGTGCCAAGTCTAACAACTGCGGGTTGTTCATCACTTGTTCCACGGTTGTGGAAGTCGCCTGGTATAAAAGTACTTGTTTAATTTGTTCGTCGTTGAATTTCTCTAATTCCAAAACCTCGAACTGTGGTGTTTCTCCTGTTAGAAGCGCAGTTGAAGCTTGCAACTCTGCATTTAATAGCGCACGTCCTTCTTTAGCTTCAGGGAAATGTTCGCTACGACAAGTGAGGATAACTTTGGCGCCAGGAACTACTACCTTCGCCAACTCCCAAAAGTTATTTATCATTTCCTGTCTATCAACACGCGCTGCCATCTCATCGAAACCATCAAATATTAGCAGCAACTTTCCCATGCGGTTCAGTTGGACGAATGCATCGTAATGGGGTAACGGTATTTTATATTGACGAAAGAAAAACTCTGAGAATAATGATTCTACACTTACGGCTTTTGCGTAATCTCGCAGAGGAATTACTAAAGGTAAGCGGGGAAGTTCAATACCCCTATTTAATGCATCTTTATATCGTTGTAAAGCTATCCATGCATAGTGGAAAGCAAACCACGTTTTACCTGTACCGAATTCTCCTAGTACAGATATATGTTCCTTTACTGGGTCATCAAGCCAGCGGTCTATATAGCCATCAATCCAACCGTCTTCTTTTTTGTAGCGACTAACTGCTATTTGGCGCCCTGTTACTGAATCAATTTCTTCCTTACTACAAGCAAGTGGAACATACTTTGTATCAATCTGGCGCCTGGTTATCTCCGTCTCTAACCATTCAAGATACCCGCTAAAATCAGCATCTTGGGCTAAAAGCTCATCAAATGTATAACACGCCAGTTTATTTTTATCTTTTTCAACTTCTGCACGCGCGGCTCGTGAAACCCGACGTGCGGTTACTAACCAACCACCATCTGTACGTTGTTGCTCAACCGCCTGACGTAATGCGGTTACATCTTTAATACCTGCTTCTCCAACAATTCCACGAATAACAAAACGTTCGTAACGGTGGCGCCATATTTGAATATTGACAACCCACTCAAAGTAATCAGCTTCCCATACTTCGTACTTCTCGAAACGGTATCCTAATGTTTCAAACCAACCACGCATCTGTTGGGCAAGTGTTATTGCTTTACATTGATTAGAAGGCGCCGTTTCTATACTGCTGTTGTACGGTGTAAGTAATTCAGTGGCAATCGCTTGTAGGAGTAAGTTTCCAGAGTTGTCATTACACGCAGCACGGACTAAACCTTCAACCCACCCCTGAGAATTTGCTTCTTCTATTAATTTAAAGGCAACATCTTGTAAACTCCCTTCTCCAGCAATAGCTTTAAGATTTTTATCCAATTCAAATACCAACATTCGCTCTAGGGATGTTGTATTGGGGAAAGCATAAATTAAAGCGTTTTGTAGTTTTCTACGTTGTTGCCCGGTTAATCTCATATTTGTCATATTTTCACTACAAGGAACGAAATTATTGTGGCGTTTTTCAAATGAACGCACTCACCACTACGAACGCAAATGAAGCCTTTGGTCACAATAGATCAGGCGCCTTCTTGAAGAAAGAGACTTAGATACACCAATACCTGTATACTATTAAGCCGCGCAATGATAACACGCTAGTATAAGAATAATTATCATACATATTTTATACAAACGTGTTGCCATAACACCAAAACTGGGAAAATGGTAGAACAGACAGAATATTCGTTTATAGTAGATAATTTTGGTTCTTCCGTACATAGCGTGCTAAATTTTAATTTAAATCGATAATTTTTCTTTATAATCAAGGCTTACAGGTACTTATAGTTGAAATTTCAGTAATTGGATTTTTATAAAAGTAATAATGGCTGTAAGATAAGTATAGTAATGGTTTCAAGCTAATTTACCAACAGATTTAGCACGCGCTTTGTACGGAAGAGCCAGAGTATTGAAGAAGGTATAGCTCTTCGTCGAGATGCTGAAGCAGCTTTGGTTGAAAAAGCAGCGAAAATTTAATCGAATCCAAGTTGTTTTTAAATGCGGCGGCACCAATGTATAAGAAGCATCGTAAAAAACCGGAATTTTGAGTGACTGACTTGTAAGTATTTACATAGATTTTATAAGTAATCATAAAAACGGTGTTGCTGTATGGCGTTGGAGCGTTACCCCGACAGAGGCAGGTGAGCAAAACCTATATTTGTCTATCTACGCGCGCGTGAAAAGAAATAATTCAGATGAGAATGTTGATTTAAAAACATTCCAGCGTGCTATCAACGTTTTGGTAAGTCCAACTGGCTGGTTTAACCAAAATTGGAAGTGGGTTGTTGAGAACGCTGCTGGTATTGGAGCAGTTGTTGCTGGAATATTCGTTTTTATAGTAACCAGATGGAAATGGATTAGAATAAAGCTTAAAAAGATGAAGAAACAACGCAGTAGTAATTAAACTCAAATTTAGGCGCGGACACGAATGTTCATGTCTCGCCCGTGACGATCTTAGTGGTTCATGTCATTAATTTTGGGGAGTTACTATAGATTTTGATCCCCCCTAGCCCCCCTTAATAAGGGGGGAACAAGACGACGTTCTTAGCCCCCCTTACCAAGGGGGGTTGGGGGGATTTGATTCTACAACTCCCCAAAACTATTGACACGAACCATTAGTGGTCTGTGTCATTAATTTTAGGGTGTTCTTTCTTCTTAATTCTTTCTTTGCGCCCTTTGCGTTCTTTGCGGTTCGAGCGAGATTTATAGATTAAAATCTACGCTTTCTAACTCTCTATGTAGAGACGCGATGTTCCTCGCGTCTCTACTATCGGACGTGGTAAATAAAAATACATTGACTGCACAGGCGGGACGCCTATGCTACAAGTATTATGATTGTTGGCAATTTGAGAAATTTTGTCTGATTTCTTGAAGGAACTCAAACACAGATTTTCTTCGAGGTTCATTTACAAACAAAAGCGGAATTAAAGCAACTAGTCGGAAAACACAGGAAAGAGCAAATAAACCAGGTAAACCACCAAAGCAGTTATTTTGTACCACAAAACCACCAATTGTTGTACCTATAGCACCACAGGCGCCTGCAACGGCTGCGGCAATAGCAAAATAAGTAGATTGCTTGCGTATTGGCGCCACTCCTAGCTGTAAGTTGTTGTTACACAAGTCAATTGCTGCCCAAGTTCCACCAGTAAGGACGTGTAAAAGCGGTAACCACAACCATAAATCTATATTATGAGTACCTATTCCTAACCACAATAAAGGTGTTATTGCCACTAAAATTCCAACTGAAGCAATGATTGGACGATTTCCAAATTTATCTGCCAAACGTCCCCAAACCACCATTAATAAAAGATTTGCACCAGCTTGAATACTACCATAGAATGTCACCCAGCTCACATCTAATGCCAGTGTATCCAGCATGTAGAGGTTGAAAAACGGCATACTCAAATTAACGGCAAACATCCATAGACCAAAGTACAGCAAGAAAGTTAAGAAGTTTGAGTCTTTAAAAATACTCAAAGCTGAAAATACTGGTTGAGCAGTATTTGTTACTGTACGAACAGTTTCTTCCTGTGATGGTGAAATTTCCTTCGATGTTACTAAGTTTTGTTCTTGCGGATTAATATCTACTTTGAAGCACTGACATGCAAGACTAATAAAACCGAATAAAATCCCAATTGACAGTACAATACCGTAACCTTGTAGGGTTCCGCCGCCCCAAGTCGATACTATAACCCCTGCCAATGGAACGCAAATCAAGTTAGTTAGACTTGATACACTATTACGAATACCAAAGTATCTGCCTCGAAGGCGCCTAGGAACAATCATAGCTAGCCAACTTAACCAAGAGGCGCCTCCTAGTCCTCCCAATAAGTGTGTAGCTAAGACTATAAATAGAGTTAAATTTATAAGTTGATGCGAATCTATGAAACCCCCATAAGCCAAAAAGACTCCCACCGCAAGCAATGCCCAAAAAAAACGTGAAGTTCCATATATCCACATTGAGTAACGGAAACGACTCGTTGTCTGTTCTGAAAAGTAGGCGCCTAATGGCTGAATTAAATTCACCAGCATTGGAATTGAAGACAGCATTCCAAATGCTACAGCGTTAGCTCCCAATTCCACCAGAAAATTACTTAGTAAAATCCCACTCGTTGTGATTGAGAAAATTGTCGCAAAAACAGCATCCACCGTAGAAGCACGCAGAGAGGTGCGAACTTTATCTTTGGGTACTTTTAGATTTTGACTAAGATTTTGACTTGTGATGTGATTGGTTGTAACTTCCAAATCGATAACCGAACTTGCAGGTGCATTACTGCTCGTGTCCAAAACAGGGATTTCAAGCTGAATGGAATTCATGGGGCTATTGGTCGGTGGTGCTTAGAGTGCTTAGATATTTCGCTGTAATATTTTGTACTTGCGGAGGATTTTGGTGTATCCTCACGCGAAGTGACAATTTTTGTAATCTTAGCTTGCATTTCTCAAGAAATCTTCATACTTAGTGAATATTTCTTTACCTCTCAGTGTACATTTTGGCGCTTGCTTAGAGTTTATCGAGAACAAAAGTTACATATACATCTGTTGGTTAAAAATCTTTCAGTTCTCAATAAAATTTTACATTTACCATTTTATTTTTCTAGCTCTGCAAGTCTACAACACGTTATATGTAAGTTAAGAAATAGTCTTTGACCCGACTATCTATAATGAGAAAAACCGTGTTCAACTTTATTGGATTAGTAGCTGCAATCACCATCAGCATGATAGGGTGGCAAAGTTTACCCCTATTAACAGTGCAGAACGTACCTAGCGTGACTACTGTAAAACTCAGCGGTTGGGGAGCTTCTCCTGCCGAACAAAAGCTTTTGAATGGTGTACTGCGCGACTTTGAAGCACAGCATCCTACGATTAAAGTCAAATACGAGCAAATTGCCGACCAATATATGGATGTGATGAAAACCCGTTTGGTTGGTGAAGCTGCTCCTGATGTCTTTTATCTTGATGCACTTGAGGCGCCTTTTCTGATGAGCCAAAATGTGCTAGAACCTCTGGATGGGTACATCAAACCCGAATTTGACATAGCAGACTTTGAACCAGCTTTACTTAACACGTTTAAATATAAAAACCGTATTTACGGCTTACCCAAAGATTATTCGACGCTAGCGCTGTTCTATAATAAACAAGCTTTTGCCAATGTTGGTCTAGAAAATCCTCCCCAAACTTGGGAAGAACTACGCGCATACGCCAAAAAACTAACTATAGATAAAAATAAAGATGGTAGAATTGACCAATATGGTTTTGGGGAGCAGGCAGAATTAGCTCGACAAGTTTATCAAATCAAAGTTTACGGTGGCCAAGTTGTTGACAGTGAGAGTCGCGCGGCATTTGCTTCACAATCTCGTTTACAGGGTTTACAATCAGTTGTTGACCAATATCGAAACGAACGTTCATCTGCTCAAAAATCTGATGTTGGTACAAATTCAGGAAGCGAGATGTTCGGTCAAGGTAAAGCAGCAATGGTCATTGAAGGTAACTGGGCAATTCCTTATTTGAGGGAAACATATCCTAAATTAAACTTTGCGACAGCAGAAATACCTACTATCAACGGTCAACACAGCACAATGCTGTTCACAGTTGCTTACGTAATGAATAAACAAAGCAAACACAAACCTGAAGCTTGGGAGTTAATTAAATATCTAACAGGTAAAGAAGGAATGCAAAAATGGACTGGTACAGGTTTTGCATTACCCACTCGTAAATCTGTAGCTACTAATTTAGGATATGACCAAGACAGTTTGAGGTCTTCATTAGTCGCAGGTGTAAATTACGGTATACCTTGGCAAGTAGGTAAATATCCTGCCGCTATCATGAATAATTTTGACAATCAATTTATTAGTGCGATGTTAGGTGAACAACCTTTAGTTCGAGCAATGCAACGCGCGCAAACCCAAGCTAATAAACTCATTCAAGCACTCGATTAACTGCAACGGATACAACGGATGTAACGGATGAGTTATTAATATAAAACAAGTCTAGTTACTTAAAATCAATTATCCGTTACATCCGTTCATCATCCGTTGCCAAGTCTTGCTTCAATCCAATCTTTATCAACTTTACTGAATCCAGGAGGAGGCGGGGATTTATGATGGACCCATGCCAGGAAAGGGAGAAGGCATTATATGAAGGCTTTATTTGAGGTAAGAAGTAGATAATTATTTATTGTAACCTCTTGTGGGGTAGGCGACGGGCAAGGATGCCCATCCCACAATTGCAGGTTAATTTATTCAAGCTGGATTAACTTATAATTTGTTAACCTTACCAAAACCTCCACCTCCAGGTGTTTCAATTATAAATATATCTCCTGGTTGCATTTCTACTGTTCCAGTACTGCTTAAACTTTCTTGACTACCATCATAACGCTGTATTGAGTTATTTCCTAACTGTCCTCCTTCTCCACCATCTAAACCAAATGGTGGAATTAATCTGTGACTAGAAAGGATATTTGCTGTCATTGTTTCAAGAAATTTAATCTTACGAATGACTCCGTCTCCTCCTAAATATTTACCTTTACCACCGCTCGACTGACGTATCCCAAAACTTTCTACTATGACTGGATATCGTGTTTCTAATACTTCTGGGTCAGTTAAACGGGAGTTTGTCATGTGCGTATGAACTGCATCAGTTCCATTAAAGTCGGCGCCTGCTCCCGAACCGCCACAAATTGTTTCATAATATTGATAACGCGCGTTACCAAAGGTGAAATTATTCATTGTTCCTTGAGAAGCTGCCATTACTCCTAATGCACCATACAAAGCATCAACTATCGTTTGCGAAGTTTCAACGTTACCAGCAACTACTGCTGCTGGATATGTAGGGTTAAGCATTGAACCAGATGGAATAATTATTTCTAATGGATTAAGACATCCAGCGTTGAGAGGAATGCTATCATCAACTAATGTTCTAAATACATATAAAACAGCAGCTTGAGTAACGGCTTTAGGAGCGTTAAAGTTTGTTTTGAGTTGTTGAGATGTTCCGGTAAAATCTATTACAGCGCTACGATTCTCTTGATTAATAGTAACTGTTACTTTTATAACAGCATTGCCATCCATATGATAAGTAAAGGCGCCGTCTTTAAGAACATCTATCGCACGTCTCACAGCTTCTTCAGCATTGTTTTGCACAAATTGCATATAAGCTTGAACTGTTTCTAAACCATACTGAGAAACCATGCGTTGCAGTTCTTTAACACCACATTCATTTGCGGCAATTTGCGCCTTCAAGTCTGCTATATTTTGGTCAGGGTTACGCGCGGGATAGCGATGGTTTGCCAAAACTTCGCGTAGTTGTGCTTCTTGGAAATTTCCTTCTTCAACTAAAAGAAAATTATCAAATAATATTCCTTCCTCTTCAATCGTAGTACTATTAGGAGGCATTGAACCGGGAGTAATACCGCCGATATCAGCTTGGTGTCCGCGCGATGCTACGTAAAATATTGGTGTGGCGCCATTTAAGTTTATATCTAAAGAATTTACATCTAAAAATACAGGTGTAATAGCTGTAACATCAGGAAGATGAGTACCTCCATTATATGGGTTATTAGATAAATAAACATTTCCCGGTTTAATCGTGTCGCCTTTATCGTTGATTAAACAGCGAACGCTTTCACTCATAGACCCTAAATGTACAGGAATGTGAGGAGCGTTTGCTACTAGCAAACCTGAAGTATCAAATATTGCACAAGAAAAATCTAATCTTTCTTTGATGTTTACCGAAGTTGCTGTATTTTGCAGCACTATCCCCATTTGTTCGGCAATAAATTGATACAAGTTTTTGAATATTTCTAAGCGTACTGGGTCAGGTTGTGATGTGGTATTCATTGTAAACTCCTTGATAAATATTTTCTTTCTTTGCGTACTTTGCGTACTTTGCGGTTCGTTTTTTATCAAACCGCAAAGGTCGCAAAGGTCGCAAAGAGTAAGAGGTTAATTACGATTAATAAATTGAGTTTATGTGAGAGTTTTTTCCATTGCATAATTTGTAAATGTTTGTCCTCTTGCCTCTACTTGTTGCTCTTTGATAACTGAAAATCCCATGCGTAGGAAAAAGGATTTGGCTGTAATGCTTGCTTCTGTGTATAAGCGATTAATTCCTAATTCATAGGCTTTTGTTTCTATCGCATTATATATACTACTACCAACACCCATACGCTGATAATGTTTATGACAATAGAAACAATCTATATGACCATTTGCCTCTAGCTCGCCAAACCCGGCAATAATTCCTTCATCATCAGCAACAAAAGTAAACTTTCCTGAACAAGTTTTTACCCAGTCTCTAAAATGTATATCATCTGGCGCCCATGCTTGTACTTGTTCAAGTGAGTAATCACGAATATTTACTTCGCGAATCGTATAATGAAATAAACGCGCGATTTGTTCAGCATCATTGTTTTGAAATAAACGTATATCCATTTTCTCTTCCCCATGTAATCCAAGCTTGAGCCATTTGGTCGAGTCTGCCACGCTGTTCAGGCTTAACAGGATTTGCACCTGTAATAGCAGTTAATGTTAAAAACCAATGGTCTGGTTCACGCTCAAGTTCACGCATAATCAAAGGTACAACTGGTTGTCCCATTCCAATTATCCTTTGATATGCAGGATGCATTGACATTTTGGAAGTGACAGAGAGCATTCCTGTTTCACGGCGCCACTGTTCTGCTAATTCCAAAAAAGTTGTTTCTATTTGTGTAGTTTCAATAACTGGATACTGATAGGTGACATTTAACTCCTATCTCTGTGTACTCTGCGTCTCTGTGGTAAAAAATACAGCACAGGCGGGACGCCTATGCTACGGTACGCGCTCTAAAATTAAATGATTACGTTCTGTTAATTTTGCTTGCCAATTTGGCTCAACTACAATAGTGCTAATTTTCTCTACAATAATTGCAGGTCCCTTTATATTATCTTCTGGTTGTAAACAGTCGCGTTTATAAACTGGAGTATCATGCCATTTATCAAGAGCAAATATCTGTAGCGTCTCTACAGAAGCGGGCGCCTCATCTAAACTACGAGTACGAGTAATTAAAGGTTCTTCAGGAGTATCCATTTTTTGAATAACTTCCACACTTACCGACTCAACAATTAAATTCTTACCAGATTGAATAAAACCATAGCGCGTCTTATGCTCTGTCTCAAAATCTTCCAACATAACTGTTACATCTGAATCAAAATCAACAGTCAATATAGAATTAGTTCCTTCATACTTTAAATTAAGTTTTCGCACCACCTCTTCTTGTTCTTGCTCCCTGCCCTCTTGTAGGGGAGGGTTGGGGAGGGGTAACTCACCATAAGCTTGTACTTCCAAACTTTCCATCAACACCTGTAACTGCGCTATCAACTCCTGTGTCAAAGACTCTTCCACGGTGCCTTCACGAAGCGCGCGCACATCAGCAAGTCCAATTCCATAAGCTGAAAGTACTCCTGCATATGGATGTAAAAATATCTTTGTCATTCCCAGAGTATCAGCAATTAAACAAGCTACCTGCGCTCCGGCGCCTCCAAAACAGCAAAGTACATACTGCGTTACATCATACCCACGCTGTAAACTTATCTTTTTAATTGCATTCGCCATACTCTCTACAGCTATCGCAATAAACCCAGCAGCAACTCGTTCAGGCGTACTACTATTTCCCGTCTTCGCTTCTATCTCCTGTGCTAGCTGTCTAAACTTCTCAATCACAATATCTTTATCTAAAGGTAAATCTCCATCTACACCAAATACAGAAGGAAAATATTGTGGATGAATTTTACCTAACATTACATTCGCGTCTGTCACTGCCAAAGGTCCACCACGTCGATAACAAGCAGGGCCAGGGTTTGAGCGAGCAGACTCTGGACCAACGCGATAACTGGAACCATCAAAAAATAAGATTGAACCACCACCTGCTGCGATAGTATGAATATCTAACACAGGTACTCGCATTCTGGCGCCTGCAATTTCGTTTTCTAGCTGTCGTTCATATTCGCCTTTAAAATGGGCAACATCAGTACTAGTACCTCCCATATCAAAGGTGATGACTTTAGAAAAACCTGCACGCTTGCTTGTTTGAACGGCGCCGACAATACCACCAGCCGGACCACTTAATATACTATCCTTACCTTGAAATTGTTCTGCGGCAACTAATCCCCCATCAGATTTCATAAACATTAATCTAACTCCAGGTAGATGACTTGCGACTTGATTTACATAATGTCGCAAAATCGGAGTCAAATAAGCATCAACAACAGTTGTGTCTCCGCGACTAACTAGTTTCATCAAAGGACTTACTTGATGTGATATGGATATTTGTGTAAATCCAATACTTGAAGCTAATTGTGCAACTTGTTGTTCGTGTTGAGGGTAACGGTAAGCGTGCATGAGTACTATTGCACAGCTACGAATGCCTGAATTATAAGCTGCTTGTAAGTCTTTTCTTACTGCTTCGATATTTACAGGCGCCAGTTCAGTACCGTGAGCATTGTAACGTTCATCAACTTCTATTACCTGTTCGTAAAGCATCGTTGGTAAAACAATGCGACGGGCAAAAATATCAGGACGGTTTTGATAGCCTATTCGTAAAGCATCTCTAAAGCCTTTAGTAATAGCAAGAACAACGCGCGAACCATTTCTTTCCAATAGCGCATTTGTAGCTACGGTTGTTCCCATTTTTACCACTTCAATTTCTTCGCATGGAATAGGCGCCTCACCAGAAAGCCCAATAATGTCTTTTATCCCCTGAATTGCAGCATCCTCGTATAATTCGGGATTCTCGGACAAAAGCTTATAAACTATTACCCACTGATTATTTTCTAAAGGAACAATTAAAAACCGCTCAGGATGATTTGAGAGGTTATATATAATTTCTCTACTATCTGTAACAGCTACTAGGTCTGTAAATGTACCACCCCGGTCAGCAAAAACTTTCAACATAACTATATTTATTTTGCTCTCACTAAAGTTCTACAGCACTTCTTACTCTGTTACTCTGCGCCTCTACAGTGAAATTATGCATTTTTATTATGTACACTCTTATTTTTTACCACGCCCGACAGTAAAGACGCGATGTTCCTCGCATCTCTACACAGAGAGAACATTCGTGCCTGCCTTAATAAGGGGGGTTGGGGGGATCAAAGTTTTGTTTCAATGGAATAATAATCATAAACTCTGTATATTTTCCTAATTCTGAAACACACTCCAACGAGCCACCATGCTGTTGTGTAATTATTTGGTAACTTATTGCAAGACCCATACCAGTACCTTTACCTACAGGTTTAGTTGTAAAAAACGGTTCAAATATCCGTGTTTGAGTTTCTTGGGGTATTCCTGAACCATTATCTATAATACTGATTTTTACTTGATTATTTTTATATAATTCTGTCCGAATGCGGATTTGCGGCTTATAATTAACCTGATTTGGTGAAATTAAATTATCAAAAGCATCGATGGCATTTGTTAAAATATTTATAAATACTTGATTGAGTTGCCCTGGATAACACTCAATTAAAGGCACTCCATACTCTTTGATTATCTCAATTGCTGGGCGCTGATTTTGAATTTTTAGCCGATGTTCTAACAGTAATAAAGTACTGTCAATTCCCTCATGAAT
Organism: Calothrix sp. CBUCES-K 9914; assembly: GCF_059640475.1. NCBI lineage: Bacteria > Bacillati > Cyanobacteriota > Cyanophyceae > Nostocales > Calotrichaceae > Calothrix > Calothrix sp. CBUCES-K 9914. The sequence continues at coordinate 8,650 of NZ_JBXXZH010000132.1, read as the reverse complement.
ATCTACATATTTAATTTCTGCTTCATCCAACCTTGAAAAATTTCGTAGTGACGTTACAATATCTCGAATCCTTTGGGCGCCTACTTCCATTGATTCTAAGACGGACGGCAAGTCAAGCAGCAAAAACTCTACCTCTGTGTCAATGGCAAATTTTTTTATTTCTTGTACTGGATGCGGGTAATACTGTTTATATAGATTTACTAATTTTAACAGACTTTGAGTATACTCGTTTGCATGGGTAAGATTACCAAATATGAAGCTAACAGGATTATTTATTTCATGTGCTACACCTGCTACAAGTTGTCCTAAACTAGACATTTTTTCACTTTGTATCAGTTGCATTTGAGTTTGTTGCAACTGCTTCATCGTTTGCTGCAACTGCACTTCTGCCTGCTTACGTTCAATTGCAAACACAATATAATTCGCTATTGTTTGAGCAAGGCTAATTGTAGCGTCATCGAATTGATGAAGACTTTTATAATAAATACCAAGGCGCCCAATCAACTTACCTTGTTGTAAAATAGGGATCCACGCTAGCGATTGAATAGCTTCATGGTTTAATATCGATATAATATCTTGAGTAATTTGAGTAACATCATCTATATTGCCTGTAATTTTTTTTAAATCATCAATAATAATCGCTGACAAACTTGGCGTATCAGCTATCCAAGGTGAATATCCTGTCATCAAATTTATATAATTTTCTGATAGGTTTTGCCACACCTTAAACCTTGATACTCCAGCTTCATCAAATAGGCAAATTTCTATTTGCTCTGTATCAAACACTTGCTGTAAACCACTAATGGTAGCTGAGTAAATTTCCTCAACAGTTTGGGCACGACTCACAATATCAGTAGTCGCCGCCCAGTAATAAACAGATTGCAGTTGTTCGTAGCGCTGCACGAGTTCAAGTTTTGCAAATTCAAGTTCTGTTGTTAATGCAGTAACGCGCGCGCGCAAATGTTGCAATTCAGAAGAAGCTGTGGATTCGAGCATCTGGTTGAATTTTATTAATTTTTGATGGAAAAGTGCTAAATATATCATTCCCTTTTTAGTTGACGAATTAACCGCAATTTGAGAATTATGTTATCTTTGCTTGATTTTAGGGAATCTTAAAAATAGATACCATCACAATTACAGCTTGAAATATATGAGCTTCCCAGTTTCGTTCAATCCAGAGCTAAATACTAGTACTTTTGATAGTACAAGGATGGTGTTTCATTGTCATTACTACAATTGTGCCGTGCAAAAAGCAATCGAAGACACAATAGGAGACATGGCGCCAAGTTTATTTACTGAGTCAGCATTTAAAGCTGCACGTCCTCAACTTGAGACTTTGCTGACTCCTCAAGATTCTCCAGATACTAGGATAAACAAAGGGTTAGCTTTATTTCAACAATTAGGATTTGGTAGTTTTGATACCAGTAAATTAACAAAAACTGGTGGGGTAGTCGTTTCTAACAGTTCTCACTATGCTTTAGGTTGGCTTTCTGAATATGGAGAACGCGAACATCCTGTTTGTCAGTTTATCGAAGGTTATCTTAAAGCTTTAACCGCAGTTGCTTTTGAATTGGAAGCAGACCAAATTACTGTTCAGGAAGTTGAATGTATGGCTGTTGGCGCCGGAGAATGTCGTTTCAATGTAGAGATTAAATAATATTAAGGTTAAACAAATGGCAATTGATGAAAATTTTATTGTGGCAAATTGTCAAAAGCTACCACTTGATGGTAATGAGGATGGCTTAATTCCTGCTTTTGGCTTATATTTAACTCGACACTACGCTGATTTTTATAATTATAGTTCTTTTGAAGCTATTAACTATCTAGAAACTCATCAACCTGATATTGCACCTCAAGCTAAAGCTAAACTAATAGAGGCAGGAATGCTATGTGCATTTTACACTTTTGGTGGCATTATGCTTTCGCAAGAATGGGAAGCCGTGGTTATGCCACAAATTGAAACTGAAGATGACTGGGTAGCTGGTATTGTTGCTATAGTAAATAGTTTTGGTTGGGGAAAATGGAAAATTGAAAAGTTAATTGGTGGAGAACTTTTAGAGATTTCTATTGCTAATAGCTATGAATCTGAGGGCTGGCTAAAGCGTTATCCATTGAGCAATTATCCCCGCTGTTATTTAGTACAAGGCGGTTGTACTGGAATTATGAATTTATTATATCACGGTGATATGCGTCGGCGCCCTGCTCTCAATCAAGAATATTTTCAACAAATCTTTCATACTCCTGGCAGCTTCAGATGTGAAGAAGTTGAATGTCGGACTGTCGGTGACACTCAATGTCGATTTATTACCAAAAGAGCCATTTAATAGAAACTTTATATTCAAAAAAGCATGAATACCAAAAGAAAAATTGAAAATATTAATTTTTGCAACTTAAACATAACTTTAATTAGTGACTGCTTTGGCGAACACCGAATTGTTGAAGTGCTTTTGCCGCACGGTATTACTATTTCTGACTTGGAAAAACTTCCTGATGTCTCAAGTAAAACTATTCTACAAGATTTACCTCGTCCTTTTTTTCGCGTTGATTGTCCAGGTAAGTTTTTACTTACAGGTATTATCGGAGATGGAAAATTGCGCTTTACTTTAAGACGTGCTGTAGCATCTACTTCACGTGACATTGTTCTTCTAGCTATATCACAGTTGTATACAACAAATGCTAAGGAGGTATTCGCGTGACTCAATCTGGTATTTATTTTGACCATGCTGCTACCTCTATTCCCCGTTCTCCGGTTGCTATTGCCACTGCTAACATGGCAATGAATTTGGGCAATGCTTATCGAGGATTACATTCAAGTGCTAATGCTGCTTCGCTCATTATTACAAATGCCCGTGAGGCAATTGCCAAACTCGTTGGCGCCGACTCATATAATCACACAGTCAGTTTTACAGCTAATACTACCACTGCCCTCAATCAAGCAATATTGGGATTACGTCCTAAACCCCGTTGCATTGGCATCGACCCTTTAGCACATAATGCCACTTACCGTCCTGTACTATCACTATCGCGAACTTCTCAAACTCACCACTGGATTCTACCCCATGATTCTACAGGTAAAATTGACCTTGAACAATTAAGGGAAAATTGGGTACATAATACCGACGTTATTGTTATTTCCCATGCTTCAAACGTTAATGGTATTATTCAACCTGTGGCGCCGATTATTGAATTAGCACACGAGAGGAACGCCGTTGTAATTGTAGATGCGGCGCAAACAGTAGGGTTAATCGATACAAATGAACTTGGACAAGCTGATTTAATTGCCTTTGGGGCACATAAAGGACTACGAGGTTTGCCAGGTGTGGGCGCCTTGGTTTGTTCAGTTGATATTACACTCGAACCTTTAATTTACGGGGGAACAGGTAGTAATTCAACATCTGAACTAATGCCTTCTAAACAGCCTGCTCGTATAGAAGCTGGTACATTAAACTTGCCAGCAATTGCAGCTTTTGGTGCCGTTGCTGATGATTTCCTTACAAATCACCAAAATCATAACTACCAAGTTACCGCCACTGATTTAGCCGAAGCAATAAAATCAGGTGGAGGAATACTTTTGCCAACAGCGTCCTTTAATGTTCTACCAGTAGTAAGTTTTACATTACCATCGATTCCTATTTGGGAAGCGGCTGATATTCTAGATAGATGTTTTAATATTCAACTACGCTGGGGCTTACATTGCGCGCCAATTGCACATAGTACTTTAGGTACACTATCAAACGGGGCACTTAGAGTTTCTTCAGGATATACAACTACACCATCCGATTTATTGACTCTTTCCAAAGCTATTCATTTCACATCCAAAAGTTACGAGATTTTCTGACATGGCTAATACATATGTTTGTAGTGTTAATATTCAAACTTTAGAGGCTGATGTCCACAGTGCTTTTGAAACTTACACTGCACAACCATTCACCGCAATAATGATATTAATTATCGGTGAGGGACGTATTGCTAGGGAATTCGTAGATTACATCGTAGAAGGAATCAAATCATCAGGTGTTTGTACTGTAGCCCTAGTACGAAATGATTTATTCATTCAATTTTTAGTTTCCTCCATCAACCTGCGTTGTAGTCAAACTTCAATTAAAGCATTTAAAACCGACCTTGAAGCGCGCGCGTGGCTGAGTACATAGCAGAATAGGACATAATAAGAAAATTTTAACTACCTACATCGATAAAGCTTATACTCATAACCATTAATAGGTGGCAAAGGGTTACTGTTAAGCGAACAAGTTTCTAACTCTTCAGGGTCATCAGCGAAAAAATTCACCTTCCATAAATCAAACGGACGCGGCAGAGTTTTAACAGCTTTACCCAAAGCTTTTGTCGAAGTCTCAGGATTATTATCTTGATGTGCCAATAGAAATTTACTATCTAACAACTTCTGGCTTTTTTTCATCTCTTTTCCCACACCCATCATTTCCCCAATATGCACATGGGTTTTTTGCGTGGTGGCAATCAATACGGGCTTACTAGAAGTTTCCCGAATCAAATTTATGAATAAGTCGGGACGATAGTATTTTTGATAGCCTAAATTATTAACAACTGTTATGCCACTCGCTAGCGACATCAGCCAAATTACTAACACAGCTTTTTGCCCTGATATTCGCCATTTAAACATTTTTACCGTCGGCGCCTGCCAACATACTGCCAAACTTGCCCCGACTAATATTATCACCGCCGGGAAATAGACGAAGTTATAACGGGCGCCGCGCGTCAAATCAATACCAAAAAAGTAGGTAAAGACAAAAAATATTACTAGTCCACTGATAATAAACCCGATTAACAGCTTAGTAATAAATTGTTCATCATCAACAAGTCTAGCTTTCAAACCACGAACTAATACAGGTGTTGCCCAAATAAAGAAAGCTAGCATTACAAGTCCTGAAGCAATCACTATATATATATGTGGTGATTCAATCGGCAATAGTGAAATCATTGTAATCCAAGCAGCAAAAGTTTGGAAAATTGGATTTAACCAAGCAAAACCAACTTTATCACCTTGAATCCATTCAGTTAACTTTCCACCATAGCTATTCTGTAAAAATACGGGTATCCATACGGCACCTGAAATTGCTGTCCCTGTTGCAACAGCGAATATACGATACCATACTGCTCCCCATTGTTTATTTCTTAATTGTTTAACTAAAAGGAAAAGTAATACAAGTGCTTGACAGCAAAGAGTTAAAACAAAGAAATAATGTGTAGCTATGCCTAAAGCGTTAACAACAATCCACGTCAATGCTATTTTTATAGGTAATTTAGTACCATTACGAATATGGCGAGTTGCGCTGACAAAACAACCAAGTGAAGCAATAACCCAGAGGATAGCAATAGAATAATGGCGTGCTTCCTGAGCTAGAAAAATTGCGTAGGGAGAAGTAGCCATAAATGCTGCAGCTAAGTTACTCACCGTTCGCGAACGATACAGGCGCCAACTCAAAGCGTAAATTGCTGGAACGCTAACAGCACCAAGTATTGCAGCCAAAGAACGGGCGCCCCATACAGAGACTAAACCTCCATCAGTAGGGAATAACCGTAGCCACAAATGCGTAAGTATAAAATAAATTGGTGGATGATTACTTTCAGTAAACAAATGCTTTAAAACATCTTGAACACCCGCACCTGGACGCGGTTGTAGAGGCTGTAAAAGTGTATCAACACTAATTGGCTGGTCAAGTGGTACATTTAAAAAGCTATTACCAAGACTAAACACCAAAGTTGAAAATTCATCAGTCCAAGGTGGTTTAGCATCCAAATGAATAAAGCGTAAAATAGCACCAAAAACAAACCAACACATAAGTAGAGACGCGATTAATCGCGTCTCTACTGTTTTATTCAATGTAGAGACGCGATTAATCGCGTCTTGGTCTCCATCTTTATTTCCATCTTTACTTCCATCCTTATTAACACCAAGCAAGTCGTGCTGAACTTTAAGTGAAGGGTAAGAAAATAACTTTTTCAGCATAAACTTCAACATGGTAGAAAACTACAAAAGGCATTTCAAAATAACATAACTCACTAACTGATGCCCAAACTCAGGACTCAGCACTCAGCACTCATTACTTTTTCACATCAGTTACACGCCAACTGAGCTTAAGATTGACCCAAAAGTTCCACAAAACGACAACTGCTATTGCAATTAATTTGGCTAAATACTCATTCAACTTCAAAACGTTGTAGAGCAAGTTTACTATTAAAGCTTGCAAAATCACTCCAGCCAAACAAATGACATTGAATTTCAAAAATCTTTTAAAGCGGGCGCCTGCACCTGTTTGCCGAAGTGAGATATCACGGAATGTCCAAATATCATTCCACAAAAAGTTGTTGATGATTGCCATTTCCGCCGAGAGTATAGTACTACGTGTTAGTCCAAGCTTGAGAACTTCTCGTAAAACGTAAAATACCGTCAAGTCTACTCCCAACCCGCTAAAACCAACCACACCAAACCGCAAAAATCTGCCAATGGGGAAGCGACCCGTCAACCGTCCCAAATTTCCTGTTGTTAGTCGTAAGCGGATTAAATGGCGTATGTAGTCAACATATTGCTTCCATGTCACTTTGCTTTCACCTTCGACGCGCTCATTAAAAACATATCCGACTTCAGCGATTTCTCGAATATTACCTCTTCCAATTACTTCCAAAAGTATTTTGTATCCAACCGGATGAAGTGTTACTTCCGCTATGCTGTCTCTCCGCACTAAAAAGTAACCGCTCATTGGGTCAGATACTCTACCTAAAACCCCTGGTAAAATAATCAAACCTAATACTTGGGCGCCGCGCGATAAAAACCTTCTAACAAAACTCCAGCTACTTACCCCACCTCCATCAACATGACGACTACCAACCGCCAAGTCGGCGCCTTCAGATACTGCCCGTAGCAATTGCAACATGACCTGCGGAGGATGCTGTAAATCTCCGTCAATAACTCCCAAAATTCTTCCTGTCGCCACTTGCCAACCGCGAATAACCGCTTGTGACAGTCCCCGTTCTCCAACTCGACGTATTACCCGCAGTTGAGGATATGACTCACACAAATTCGCAGCAACTTCCCAGGTGCCATCTGGACTATCATCATCCACAACAATTAATTCATAGTCGTGATATATAGACGCATCCAGTAACTTTGTCAACACCTGTATAACGTTTGTAATGTTGTTGCGCTCATTATAGGTGGGAATTATGAGTGAGAATAAGATACCATCTTTACTACCAGTGGGCGAAAATGGGTATTTTGGAATTCTTAATGCGCCGGTTGGCGCCTTCACAAAGGAATTTGGTTCGATAATACTCATTCAATAAAATGGGGAGATGGGGAGATGTCCAATCTTGTAAACAGGGAAACGTTATAGCCTTCGTTCTAGTCAGTCAAATCAGATTTCTTGCTCTTGATTTTAAGCCAAAGTCAGAATTTAACAAGTATTCGTTACACTTTCCAAAACCATAATGGTTGTATAGATTACAATTAATAAAGTGATTTGCTTTATATAAACCTTAATTAAACTAATCAAACTGTGGTTGTTATAAATATTGATGCGGTTGATGCGGTTGATGCGGTTCTCAAACGCGCCTTTGAAAACGATTTATCCCCGGATGAAGGATTGTTATTATTACAACAAAGAGACCCAAGTATTATTGCTGAAATCGGTAATACCGCTGATAAACTACGTTGCTCACAAATTGGGGATACTGTAACATACGTGATAAACCGTAATATCAATTTTACAAATATTTGTGAACAGCATTGTAGTTTCTGCGCTTTTCGTCGAGACTCCAGTTCAGAAGGGGCATATTGGTTAGATTGGCAGACAATTCGTTCCAAAACAACTGATGCCGTCAAAAATGGTGCCACGGAAATTTGTATGCAGGGTGGTTTAAACCCAGAAGCAAAAATCAACGGCAAGTCATTGGAATATTACATTAAACTTGTCGAAACAATCAAACAAGAGTTCCCTCAACTGCATCTCCACGCATTTTCACCCCAAGAAGTTCAATTTATAGCCAGACTAGACTCAATTTCCTACGCCGAAGTAATTACAGCTTTACGTGCAGCAGGTGTTAACTCAATGCCTGGAACTGCTGCTGAAGTATTAGATGATGACGTTAGGCAAATATTATGCCCTGAAAAAATCAACTCAGCAACTTGGTTAGAAATCGTCGAAACTGCACACAAATTAGGCTTACCCACCACCAGCACAATGCTCAGTGGGCATATTGAAACACCCTTACAGCAAATTAAACACTTAGAAAAACTTCGTAATCTTCAGCAAACCGCGATTAAAAACAACTATCCAGCCCAAATCACAGAGTTTATATTATTACCCTTCGTTGGTGCATATGCTCCAAAACCTTTACGGCGCCGTGTAGGTCGCGACCAACCAGTATTACAAGATGCGCTTTTACTGACAGCCGTTGCCCGAATATATTTAGGAAATTATATACCTAACCATCAACCAAGCTGGGTAAAACTTGGTTTAGAAGGCGCAAAAGAAGCATTGACATGGGGATGTAACGATATAGGTGGCACATTAATGGAAGAACATATCACCTCAATGGCAGGCGCCATTGGTGGAACATGCATGTCAGTCACTGACTTACAAAACGCAGCAGCAGAACTTGGGCGCCCATATCA